>JAFZPK010000171.1 GCA_017552515.1 Deltaproteobacteria bacterium
CGATCGATAATGGCCTTGCGGATGGTTGCCTCCGCGTTGCCGCGGAAGAGCACGCCGTGGGGCAGGATGACCGCTGCGCGGCCGGTGGATTTCAGCGATTTCAGGATATGCAGAAGCCAGGCGAAGTCGCCGTTCTTTTCCGGCGGTTTGTCACCGTAGCCGTCGAAGCGGCCGTACTCCTTAAGGCCGTCTTTCCAGTTTTTCAGGGAAAAGGGCGGATTGACCACGGCGAAGTCAAAGCGTTTCAGCACTTCGTCATGGGAACCTTCCTCGAAGTACTGCGGATCGGAAAAGGTGTTGGCCGCCTTGATTTCTCCCGCCGCCTTGTTGTGGAGAACCAGGTTCATTTTGGCCAGACCGGAAGTGACGACCTCCTTTTCCTGCCCGTAGATGGCGATTTCAAAAGGAGCTTCATCCGCCGCGCGGATGAGCAGCGAGCCGGATCCGCAGGCCGGGTCATAGACGGTGTAGCCTTCGGCGCGGGGCTTAATCTGGTCGATGCCTACCACTTTGGCGAGGATCCGGGAAACCTCGGCTGGCGTGTAGAACTGGCCCTTGCTCTTGCCGCTTTCCTGGGCGATGTGACGCATCAGATATTCGTAGGCGTCACCCAGGATGTCATCGCCTCCCGCGCGGTTGTTCCTGAAGTCGAACTCCGGCCGCTGGAAGATGGCGATAAGTCCGGTGAGCTTGTCCACCATGTCCTGCCCCTTGCCCAGTTTGGCCTCGTCGTTGAAGTGGGCATTGTCGATGATGCCGCGCAGATTGTTGGCCTCGGCAAGTCTGGCAATGATGATATCCAGCCCCTCGCCAATGTTCTTCTGTCCTTTCAGGGCGACCATGTCGTTGAAGCTGCCGCCTTCGGGGACGGTGATGTCCGCGTACTTCACGCCTTTGAACTTGTCTGTGACGTACTTCACGAAGAGCAGGGTGAGAATGTAGTCCTTGTACTGCGAGGCGTCCATGCCGCCCCGCAGCTTGTCACAGCTTGCCCACAGAGAGCTGTAAAGTTCGTTCTTTTTGATGGCCATGTCTGTTCCTCTTGGACAAGGAAAGAAACCTTCCCTCTTTTTCCCCGGTTCCTTTGCGTGTTGGGTACGCGGATAAGAAATTATCATTGCCGGAGACATTGTGAGTACCGCATGAAACAACATGATCGGCGCAATTGTCAAAAAGTAGTTCGCCTTGCCGCACTTACGGATTCCGGAGGAGACTGGGCATCTGAATTTTTTGACACAAATGCCACTTTTTTAAGATGATATGACATAACGTGCTGATATAACACGGAAATAATTGAAGGCTGATTGCGTCCGGCAGCCCTGCATTTTCCCGCAGGCATCTTTAGAAAAGTTATCATAATTTGTAATGCATAATTCCACACCATGCCCTATCCTTTGCCGACCTTATGATTGCGGTGATGTTTCCAGCCGATTTTTGAAAGATTCCCTTTTCAGGAGGCATGTATGCGCTACATTCATTCCGTTGTTTTCATTGTTCTGCTGTGTTTCGCGTTCATGACCGGCTGCACAGAGCAGCAAAGCACGCCGAGTCACCCTCTGACCGGGTCTGCGAATGAGGCAGGTGAGAGAGTCATGCCCATGATGGAGCCGGCAATTTCTGGCGCTTCCAACGGGGCCGCTTTCCATGCCCGCACGATGAAATTGGGTGCTGCCATGCCTGGCGGCGTTCCCGAGAGCGATATCGTTGTCCGTCCGCTGAGGCCCGACCGGGAACAGTACGCCGAACTGCCCGCGTCGCCCGTGCATCTGACCGCCCAGGACCCTGTTTCCACGTTTTCGATTGACGTGGATACCGGGGCCTACAGCAATATCCGCCGTTTTCTGAACGCAAATCTCCTGCCGCCGCGCGACGCGGTGCGTATTGAAGAGCTGATCAACTACTTTGACTATGATTATCCGCGGGCCAGCAATGGCACGCCGTTTTCCATCTCCACCGAAGTCTTTGATTCGCCCTTCAAGGCGGAGGCCAAGATCCTCAAAATCGCCCTGCGCGCGGACGATCGGCAGGCATCGGCATTGCCGCCCGCCAATCTGGTCTTTCTGGTTGACGTTTCCGGCAGCATGCACAGCGACAACAAACTGCCCCTGGTCAAGCAAACCCTGCATATCCTGACCGAGCAGCTGCGCCCGCAGGACAAGGTGGCAATCGTAACTTACGCCAGCGGCGAGAAACTTGCCCTGCCTTCCACCCCGGGCAATAAAAAGGCGGAAATCCTGCGGGTGATCGACTCCCTGCAGGCGGGTGGCGCGACAGCGGGCGAGCAGGCCATACAGATGGCCTACCGCGAGGCGGAAAAGTCCTACATCAAGAACGGCATCAACCGCATCATCTTGGCCACGGACGGCGACTTCAACGTTGGCATCCGCGACCGCAACGCCCTGACGACCATGGTAGCGGAAAAACGCAAGTCGGGCATTTCGCTGTCGGCCCTGGGTTACGGCACGGGCAACTACAACGAGGCGATGATGGAGAAGATCGCCGATGCCGGCAACGGCAACTTCTTCTACATTGATTCGCGCCGCGAGGCCAAAAAGGTTGTGGGACGCGAACTTTCCGCCACGCTGATGACCGTGGCCCAGGATGTGAAGATTCAGGTGGAGTTCAACCCGGCGACTGTCCGGGAATACCGTCTGATTGGGTATGAAAACCGCCAGCTGAAACGCGAGGACTTCAACAACGACAAGGTTGATGCGGGCGAAATCGGCGCGGGTGCGAAGGTGACCGCTTTCTACGAATTCGTTCCCGCAGGCAAAAAGGGCTGGATCGACGACAGTCGCTACGCCGCCGCTCCGGCAACCAAGGGCAAGAACAACGAATATGCGTATCTCAAGCTGCGCTACAAGCTGCCCGACCAGTCGCAGTCCAAACTGCTGGAACAAGCTGTCCCGGCGAAGAGCAAAGCTTTCTCCGCGGCCTCAAGCGACAGCCGCTTTGCCGTGGCGGTTGCGGCCTACGGCGAGGCCCTGCGTGGCGGTGAATACAACGGACCTCTAAGTTGGGACGACATCCACAAACTCGCCTCCGGCGCCAAAACTCCCGACCCTTATGGCGATCGCGCGGAATTCATCGATCTGGTCGAACTCGCAAAGAGTTTGAGCACCCGCAAACAGGAGAACTGAAGTGATGAACGGGGCGGCAGAGCCGCCCCGTTTTTTTTCAGTTGGAGGTTGAAATGAAGCTTTTCAGCATTCTTGCCGCCGCGCTGTTTTCCGTGCTGCCTCTGTCGGCAATGGCCGGTTCCGTCAGCAGCAAGCTGGACGGCACATGGATCGAAACGGAACAGGTTAAGAACTGTCCGCGAACGGTCCTGCATTTTGAAGGGCGGAAACTCCGCTTCGAGAATTTGTTCGATCAATCCGCCACCGTCGAATACAGGGTCACCGAAAAGAACGCCAATGATTTCAGCATCAGTTTCGAGTACAGCTACACGGTCAAGCGTGGCAACGGGTGTATCGTGGAACGTACGGCAACGCCCGAATTCCTTTTCCATGTGGAAAACGGGCGTCCTATCCTCTCCCAAAAGGAATTTGAATATGACGGCCGTGGCCCGATCCTCCTGGGAGAATTCCTGCGCGAGGAGGATTTCATCGATGGCTTCAGGTCCGAACTCAAGCACAGGCTGAATGACCGCCCGATACCCTCCATGATGAAAGGAGAACCGTTTTCCTCACAGTAGAGTTTTGAATACCATTCAAGCCTGCCGCACAGGTTTTCCCAGCTCCTTTAAGCATTGGGTGCGCGGATGACGATCTCCGGATGTTCAACATCAGGATGCGCAAGGAAACGGATCTTCCCCGTGGAAGGCTTTACTCTGTCAAAAATGTTGGCATAGGCGCTGGGTATTGCCCAAAATATTTTTATACAGACGCATACCATGCGGGAATTCCCCTGCTTTTTCATTCTGGCATGATTTCTGCTGAAGAAGAGGGCAGAGGATTGCGCCGGCCAAGGATCCCGTGCGGGAAACGTGTTTCCCGGAACGGGCGGTCACGCCCTTCAGCAGTGGCTAAGGACTTTTCCTCATTGTCTTTTTCGGCAAGATACCCTACGCTGAAACCATGTTTTGCGGAGGATGGCCACGCCTGGCGGAGAGCAACGTTGTTTCCGAAGCGCCGGCGGAACCCGCGCCGGGTGAGGGCGTACATATGTTCGATCTTCGGGTTTGAGAGGAGGACAGCCATGCCTGGTATAACGCTTGATGTCAACAGCCTTGTCACGATGGCAAACAGGGCGATGCAAACCGATCCTCAAAGAAGCATTATCGTCAAGGACGGAGGCTTCAGGGAAGTGGGGAAGCTGGGCGCCTTTTTCGCAAGGAAATCGGAGTGCCGCATGGTTGGCCAGGCGCTTCTGCAGTCCTTGCGCCAGACGTACGGCGACGAAGTGGCCGATGCCACGGCGCAGGATCTGCGCGGCGTCATGGACAAGGGCAAGCCCCTGACCGCGCGCATGATCAAGGACGCCCTCGATAATGCGGAGACGCTTTCAGAGGCTATCAGGAGACACAATACCCTAACCAGGATGACGTTCTTTGCGGGCTCAGGTGGTCAGAAAGACTTTGAGGCCGCCCTCAGGCATTACTGTTCCATCTTCAACCATGATCCAAACGACCCGGATCTCAGGCTCTACGCCAGGGACGCCGTGTTGAATGCTCTTAAGGACTCCCAGAAATCGCTGACCGCCGACGACTTTTACGATGCGGTGATATCCCTCCACCTCGTGCTGACGAACAACACATTGACAGCTGCGAGAAGCGCCAGAGAGACAGCAGATCTTGTCGACACCCTGGCAGTGTGGAACGGCATGACCGGCGCGCAAAGGAAAGAAATCCTCCTTAGCGTCAACAAGGCCATAATGCAGGCGGTGCAGAATCCCCGCGAGTTTGTCTCGCAGCAATCCTTGCGGACACTGGCGAACAATGTGGCATGCCTCAAAATATTCGAGCTGAGCGGCAAAATCGACGAAGTCGCCGGAGAACTGGCGGCCAAATACAGCTACAGAGGCCGGGATTTGCGCGAGGCGTTCCGGGCGCATGTGAGCTGGGATCTGTCGCGCCTGCTGGAGAACGCGCCGGCGCAGACCAAAGAAGAGCTCTCCCTCGATTCCCTTAAAAAGTCCTTCACTGACGCAAAGACTCACCACCTCCAGGAATTCCTGAGGAAACTTTCCGCCCCTGTTCTTGAGGCCCGGCGGAGGCAGGATTTGCAGGCTTTGGGCGTGTACGGCTCCGAGGAAGGCGTGTTCGGTGTAGGAGACTATTCCTTTGCGCAGCTGCACGGCCTGCGTGTCGAGGACACGGCGACAGCCAAAGATTGGTACGCGCCGGCCCCGGAGCCCGCTGAACAGCCTGCGGCGGGGATGTCCGGCGATGACTGCCGGGACCGGAATTTGGTGACGGCCCATGCAGTCCAGTGGAAGATCCGGACCAACGTCGGTGTGCTGGCGAATGTGTGCCAGCTGAACGGAACGTAGTGGCAGAAGCTGAAAAGCGAGGCCACTCGCGCCATGATGGAGATGGCAGAAGAGACCGGCAGGATCCACACGGAGAATTCCATGATCACCTATGCGAGCAACATTGCGGTCATCAACGCATTCCAGCTGAGTGGGATGAAAGATCTGGCCGTCGATACGCTGGCGGGCAGATACGGGATGAACCTGCAGCAGCAGCACTGGCTCATGAAGGCCGTGTCCCAGGACCTTGATCGCCTTGCTGAGACCCAGGGAGGGAAGGACACGAAAAACTTTGGGCAGCCCTCCCAGCTCTCCCTTGATTCCCTCTATAACGACATCATTGGCGAGCGTCTCCCCAGCACCGGAGCGTTCCTGAGGCAGTTTTTCCCGGCTTCGGCCGCAGCGGCGCCATCCGCCCCGTCTTCGGACGCATCTGCGGCGCCTGCCGCAGGCGGAGCGCA
>JAFZPK010000018.1 GCA_017552515.1 Deltaproteobacteria bacterium
AGGTGACCGTCATGAACGAACATGCCGCCTATGTGGAACTTCGGAATATCAACAAGCATTTCAATGATTTTCACGCTTCGAAAGATATCGGCATCGCCATTCCCAAAGGAAGGCTGGTCGCGCTGCTCGGCCCCTCAGGCAGCGGAAAAACCACGATTCTGCGCATGATTGCCGGGCTGGAGCAGCCGGATTCCGGCGAGATTCTCATTGACGGCCAGGTGGTCAACGACGTGCCCGGCAGCGAACGGGGCATCGGCTTCGTGTTCCAGAACTACGCTCTGTTCCGCTCCATGACCGTTTTTGAAAACATCGCCTTCGGACTGAGGGTGAAGAAGACGCCGGAAAATGTCATTCGGGAACGGGTGACCGAACTGCTTGCGCTCATTGGCTGCGAGGGACTGGAAAAGCGCTATCCCAGCCAGATTTCCGGCGGACAGCGTCAACGCGTGGCCTTTGCGAGGGCGCTGGCTCCCAATCCCCATATTCTGCTTCTGGACGAACCCTTTGCCGCCATCGACGCCAAAGTTCGGCTGGAGCTGCGCACCTGGCTGCGGGAGATGATCACGAGGCTGCACATCACCAGCATCTTCGTTACCCATGACCAGGACGAGGCCATCGAGGTGGCGGACGAGATCATCGTTACCAACCAGGGCCGGGTGGAGCAGTCCGGCTCTCCACAGGAACTGTACGCCCGTCCCGCCACACCCTTTGTGGCGCGCTTCATCGGCAACTCCATTCCGGTGAAGAATTATGAACGCTTCCACCACTTCGACCGGCTCGGCCCGAAGACCGAGGCCATTCTCCGGCCAGAGTTCGTCGGCATCTTCAAGAAGGGAGAAAATCTCCAGTATTCGAGTTCAGCCGAAGAAGGCGTGGTGGAGGACATTATCTTCCGGGGCAGCAACCTGGAAATCCGGGTGCGCCTGCACGGCAATCTGCTGTCCGCCATCCGCAGCATCAATGATCCGGCCATCCAGGTAGGCGAAACGGTGGACGTGTTCATCTACCGGCTGTTCGTTATTGACGGCAATACTGTGACGCTGGCGCACAACCAGTCGCTGGCGCGTGAAAGCGTGGTGATCTGATGAAAAAACAATTTTTGACAACCGACATACTTGTCGTAGGAGGAGGAACGGCAGGCTGCTACGCCGCCATTACTGCGGCGCGGCTTGCTCCGGACACGAGCATTTTGATCGTGGAAAAGGCGAATGTGGAACGTTCCGGCTGTCTGGCCGCCGGGGTGAACGCCCTGAACGCCTACATTACGGAGGGTCAAAGCACCCGGGACTATCTGGAATTTGTCCGCAGGGACGCGGAAGGGATCATCCGGGACGACCTCGTTCTCACCATGGCGGAGCGCTTCAACGAAACGGCCGAGGATCTGGAGCGCATGGGTCTGGTGATCCAGAAGGACAAAAACGGGAACTATGCCGCCCGGGGCAGGCATAACATCAGGATCAACGGGGAAAACATCAAGCCGATCCTGGCCGCCGAAACGCGGCGTTATGAAAACATCCACATTCTGAACCACGTGAATCTGACAGAGCTCCTGACAGAGAACGGCCGAGTGATCGGCGCGGCGGGCTTTTCCGTAACGGACGAAACCGCCTATGCCATTTCCGCACGGGCGGTGATCGTGGCCACCGGAGGCGCGGCGGGACTGTACCGTCCCAACAACCCCGGCTTTTCCCGACACAAAATGTGGTACCCGCCCTTCAACACCGGCGCGGGCTACGCCATGGGTATCCGGGCGGGAGCGGAAATGACCAGTTTCGAGATGCGCTTTGTGGCACAGCGCTGCAAGGACACCATCGCGCCGACAGGCACCATCGCCCTGGGAGCGGGCGCACGGGAAATAAACGCCCTGGGTGAGGTCTTCGAGGAGCGTTACGGGCTTTCCACCTCCGGCAGAGCCTATGGCGCGGCCAACGAGGCTAGGGAGGGACGCGGGCCCTGTTTTCTGCGCACGCAGGGCATCAGCCCCGAACAGGACGGCGATCTGCTGAAAGCCTACCTCAACATGGCACCCGCTCAAACGCTGAAATGGATCGAAAGCGGAAAACCGCCGTCAGCGCAGAACGTGGAGGTGGAAGGCACGGAACCCTACATCGTCGGCGGCCATACCGGCAGCGGCTACTGGGTGGACACGGCGCGGCGCACCACCCTTCCCGGCCTGTATGCGGCAGGCGACGTGTCCGGCGGCGCGCCGAAGAAGTTTGTCACCGGCGCTCTGGCCGAGGGCTCCATAGCGGCCGAAACAGCGCTGGCCGATCTGAAGGCCCTGCCCCATATTCCGGAATCCGCTTTCGGGGAAAAAGCGAAAAATGTCTTTGACGGATACGAAACCCGCCTTGCCCCTTCGGATGAGGAGCCCCTCTTTGATGTGTTCGCCCTGGAAGAGGCCATGCAGAAAATCATGGACGAGTATGCCGGAGGCATCCGGACGGGGTACCGCTACAACGAAAACCAGCTCTCCGTGGCGGAAGAGCGGATAGCCTCGCTGGCCGGACCGGTTGAAAACCTGCGAGCCAGAGATGGAAACGGACTCGTCCGCATCTACGAGCTCATCGACCGCCTCACGGTTTGCCGGGTACTGCTGGCCCACATGCGGGAGCGGAAAGAGACCCGCTGGCCGGGCTTCGGTATCCACACCGGCTACCCGAAAGTGGACGAACAGCAGGAAAACTATGTCAATTCGAAACTCGCGGACGGCCGGATCAAGATTTTCCGCCGGGCGCTGGTCAGGGAGAACACCTATGAGCATACGCATTGACCGGGAACAGTGTGTGGCCTGCGGCCACTGCCGGGAAATCTGCCCGGGAAACCTCATACAACGGGACGAGAACGGCAAAGCGTTTCTGAAATACCCGGAAGAATGCTGGGGCTGCGCCTCCTGCCTCAAGGAATGCGCCCATGGCGCCATTGCCTATTTTCTCGGCGCGGATATCGGTGGACTCGGGAGCCTCATGCGAACCAAACGCGACGGAGACTTTACCCACTGGATCATCACCCATCCGGCCGGGGAGACAGTTACCATCACGGTCAACCGGCGCAACGCCAACAAATATTAGGAGCTAGAAAGACATGCGGGAATTATCCCATCTCGACAAACTGGAAGCGGAATCCATTTACATTATCCGCGAGGTGGCGGCGGAGTGCGAAAAGCCGGTGATGCTCTACTCCATCGGCAAGGACAGCTCCGTCATGCTGCAGCTGGCAAGGAAAGCCTTTTATCCCGAAAAACCACCCTTCCCCTTTCTGCATATCGACACCGGCTGGAAATTCCGGGAGATGATCGAATTCCGGGATAGAACGGCGAGACAATACGGCCTCGACATGCTGGTCTACACCAATGAAGAGGGAGTACGGCAGGGCATCAACCCCTTCGATCACGGCGCCGTCTATACGGATGTGATGAAGACCCAGGCTCTCAAACAGGCGCTCACGAAGTACGGCTTTACGGCGGCTTTTGGAGGAGGACGGCGAGACGAGGAAAAATCCCGCGCCAAGGAACG
>JAFZPK010000172.1 GCA_017552515.1 Deltaproteobacteria bacterium
GCCATGAAAAGAAAAATTGTTGACGACCGGTATGCGCTGATCCGGCAATTCAATTTCCGCCTCAATGCGGTAGACCCCGCTTGCTGTGGACTGGACGCTGGCCGCATAGCCGCCTTCCACAAGAAAGCCGCCTACCTCGAAAAAGGAATTGCCCGGCGCCGTAATGCGGTAGCGCACCTTGGCGTCTGTTACTTCCTGGCCGGAAGGGCCGGTGATGAACAGCACCAGGCGGGACGAATGCGAGAAGAGCGACAGCGCATAGGGCAGACTTTGACACGGAACAACTGCCTGGGACGCATCCACTACCTGGTAGGAGAACAGGTAATCCCCGGTGCTGGTTTGGTAAATGCTGCGGTGTGGGGAAGCGGTTTTTCCCGTGTCTTTCAACAGGGAGACGCGTCCGCCATATACCATGAGCGACATCATTATTCCGAGAGTTGATATTCCAAAGAGTGCCCGAATTGCTGCCCGCACCATTGCGCCCTGCTTCCTTTCCCTCTGGTGAATTTCCCAATTTTTATACGAAAACGTATAATAATAGCACAGAGTGTATCATTATCACCACAGTATTTTTTCGGGAATCAGGCAGTTTTGTGCGGATTGTTCGCGTTGCGGTGGATCCGTTTTGCTGCGGATGCTCTGTTGGAATCGTCACCCCGTGATGGTGCGCTGAACTGCCAGTCGGTTTCAAAACCGGGAGGATAGAACTTTTCCTTCGGCCGGTTGAAATATCCGAACTGCACATGGGGAACCCGGCGTTTGATGGTATCGAGCATGGTTTTGATCCCCATGCCTTCGCCGTCCAGGTGCTGGGAATGCAGGTAAAGTCCGGGCGCTATGCTCAGGTTACGCATCTGCACCATGTCCACACCGGCTTCTTCCACCAGACGAACCAGGGCGTCCACTTCCTCGGGCAAGTCGCTCAGACCGGGGAAGACCAGGTAGTTCAGCATGGTAAACAGTCCGTTTTTCTTGGCGTTGTGGACGGATTGCACTACATCCTGGAAGGCATAGCAGTGCGGACGATAGTAGTTCTGGTAACAGGATTCCCGCGCCGAATTGAGCGAAATTCGCATGGAGTCGATTCCCGCGTCCGCCAGGTGGGGCACTGCTTCGGGAAGCGACCCGTTGGTGTTGAAATTGACGGTGCCCCGGCTGGTCTGCCGGCGGATTTCCCGCACCGCTTCACAGATGCGATCCGCCTGGAGGATGGGCTCTCCCTCACAGCCCTGACCGAAGGAGACGATGGCGTTGTTCACCTTGCGCAGATGCGGCACCGCAACGCCGCAGATTTCCTCTACCGTGGGAACAAAGGTGATGCGCTCCTGACTGGAGGGGCAGCACTCCGACTGCTTGAGCGAGATGCAGCCCAGACAGGCGGCGTTGCAGGACGGAGAGGTGGGCAGAGGAGCTTCCCAGCGCTCCAGAAAGAGATTTTTGGCGGCAAAGCAGTGGTAATCCAGCGCACAGCGCGCCAACTGGCGCAGCAAGCGGTTGTCGGGATGCGCCTTCAGGCGGGCGCGGGTCCGCGGCTCAACCTGGCGGTCGTCAAACCGATCCGGATCCCACTGATGACTTTTATCCTCACGCACTACGGCCACATAGAAACGCCCTTCCTCGCGGCACCATCCGACGGCGGTGTAGGCCCACAGTGACAGGCTGTCGCCGTCCGGCGCAAAGTGCGCCGCCGGCAGCAGAGTACGGGTAAAGGCTGGGGCCACGAAGGCCGAGACCGCCTCGATTTTTTCGCCGCCGAGAGAGGACGGCATATGCGTTTCCTGCCGCAAGCGTCCGCTGTGACGATCGTAACCGAGAACCGGCATTCCCGGCAGGGTAAACAGCCGGCTGCCCTCCGGCAGCGGAATGAGTTCCTCCGGACGGGGATTGCGAATGCGGGTGCCGTTCATTCCGGCCATCAGCAGATACGGATGCTCAAAAACTTCACCGCAGGCATTGGCGGCTACTGCCAAAATGGTTTTGTCATGCATAAAAAGAGGTCTTTTCATCAAGGATTCTGATATTGTTATTGTTTTTGATGCTCAAATGTTCCATTTTATAGGAATATTCTTGTGACGCTGCTCTTGCCCACTGTTGCATTTGGCAAGAAAACGATGAGTGATGACGATGCTCATACTTGCATCGGAGAGCTATTTCTACTAGTCTTTTATCAATTTTGCAAAGTATCTTTGAGAGAGGTTTTATGGCGATTGGAAGGGAAATAATCGCCGTGAACGAAACCCAATAAGACAGAAGGCAAGCAAACATGAACAGATGGTTCAAACATGGTCTCTATGCGGTTGTGGCCTTGGGAGTGGCCTTGCAGGTTGGTTGCAGCCCGGTTACCCGTCCTGCGGTTGAAGAACCTCTGGGAGAGGTCGATGCGTTTGCCACGACTATTGGCCAGATGCCGCAGGGCGCATCCAGAATGGAAACGCCCTTTGGCGCCAATTCCCTTGTAACTGCCGGGCGGATCTACCAGTCCGGTTTGGGGGTACCTTGTCGCCAGGCAACGATACTGTCCGGCGGTGTACAGCATCAGGTAGCGGTCTGCCAGACTGCCGGTGGCTGGTTTATGGCACCTCCAATATTTGAAAATACGATGATGCGGTAGTTGCCATGGATCCGGCACCAATAGTTCAGTGGCGGGTAATCTATGCGCTCATGATGCGTGAAGTGCATACCATATACGGAACCACGCGGCTCGGTTATCTGTGGGCGCTGGTTCATACCATGTGGCATATATGTATTTTCTGGGGCATACGTACGGTGATGGGAGTCCGTGCTCCTCATGGTATGCATATCCTGATATTTCTTCTGGTTGGATTCGGAACGTTTCATGTATTTAGCAAAAGTATCAACAAATGCATGAGCGCCGTGAGCGCCAACAAGGCCTTGCTGACGTTTCCCCAGGTAACGCCGGTAGATCTGATGATATCCCGTGTTATTATCGTGTGGTGTACCGAGATGACGGCGGGGTTTTTGTTTGTCTGCATAGGGCTTTTATGCGGAATCCCTATTTATCTTAATGATATAGGTGGATTGCTGGCATTTCTTCTTTTGACGCCCTTACTGGGATTGGGCGTCGGCATGATATGTGCCTCGCTGGCGGTACTTTTCCCAACTCTGGAGCAGATCATTCCCATGGGGCTTCGTATCATGTTTTTTGTTTCAGGCTTGTTTTTTTCTGCGACCAGAATCCCCTCGGATATACTCAAATATCTTTGGTACAATCCCATATTGCAAATTATTGAATGGGGAAGATATTGTTTGTCCAGAGGTTATCCGGTGCTCAATTACAGCCTTCCCTATCTGATTGTATTGACGGTAAGCAGCTTGTGCCTGGGGTTGCTGTTTGAACGTTATGTCCGCCGGAGGCTGAAATGATAGAACTTGATCACATCAGTAAACGCTACCAACTGGTGAATGGCAGGCAGAAGATAGTGCTGGATGATATTTCCCATACCTTTCATGAGGGGACCAGCGTAGGTATTTTGGGATTGAATGGCGCCGGGAAGTCAACGCTCATGCGGATTATCTGCGGTACGGAACCGCCGACGGAAGGCAGGGTAAGACGTACCAGCCGGGTCTCCTGGCCCATTGGATTTTCCGGCGGGCTGCACAAGAGCCTGACCGGACGGGAGAATATGCGTTTCACCTGCCGCATCTATGGAGCAGATATTAAGAAAGTAACTGATTTTGTCGAGGATTTCTCTGAATTGGGCATTTATATGGACATGCCTATTCGTACCTATTCATCCGGTATGAGAGCCAGATTGGCGTTTGGATTGAGCATGGCCATCGGTTTTGATTTTTATCTGATCGACGAGGGTTATGCTGTGGGAGATGCCTCATTCCGCAGCAAAAGCGAGAAGGTATTTCAGGAGCGCAAGGCGAACGCGACATGCCTGGTCATAACCCATAGTACGTCTCTTGTTCAGAAAACCTGTGACAAGGCCGCCGTCTTGGAAAATGGCAAGTTGCTTTTTTTTGAAACGGTGAATGAAGCATTGGCATATTACAAGGAGATGTGGAGTGCCAGAAAATAATGAGCAACAGACGGTTCCTTTGACTCCGGTGAAGAAAGTTGGGGGGAAAAGTCTCCCGAGCGGTGAATCAGCACTTGAACCAACGGTTTCTCCGGTCGCAGTGAAGAAGAAAGCTGGAGGAAAAAATCTCGCGGGTGGTGAATCCGCGCTTGAACAGACGGTTCCTTTGCCCGCAGTGAAGAAAGTTGGAGAAAAAAGTCTTCAGAATCGTGAATCCAAACTTGAACGGGCGGGACTTGGGTCTGCAGTGAAGAAGAAAGTGACCAGGTATTTCTTTTTCATAGCTCTTGCCGTCCCGACGATCTGCGCATTTTTGTATTTTTCTTTTTTTGCCTCTCCCATGTATATATCCCAGGCCAGTTTTGCCGTTCGTAAGGCCGAGGGAAATGCTCCGGCGGTTTCGGGTATTGCGGCAGCCATGCTTGCCTCTTCAGGAGGTTTGGCGGGAACAGATCCCTTCATCATTAATGATTATATTCAAAGTTTGGATATTGTTCAGGATATCGACAAGGAACTGGAACTTATCCAGCATTATACTGCACGAAACCACGATGTCTTTTCACGGTTGTGGCAAAAACCAACCCAGGACGAGTTGTTGAGATACTGGCGCCGGGTTATGGTGCCGCAGCTAAGTCGGGATACTGGCATCATTTCTGTCGAAGCGCGTGCTTATAGCCCGGAAATGGCGCAAAAGATTGCCCAGGCCGTGTTGGTTCGCAGCGAGGCCCTGGTCAACGCCATGAACGAGCGTTTGCAGAACGATGCGGTTGAACTGGCGCACAAGGAAGTAAAACGGGCGGAAGAACGGGTCAAAGCAGCCCAACGTGCCCTTAAGGAATTCCGCAACCTTCATGCTATGCTTGATCCCAAGACGACGGCCGGCGGCTTGCAGGATATCGTGGCCAAACTTGAAGCGGAAGCAACAGCCCTGCGCACCAAGATCGCGGAAACAAGCGCCTACATGCGTGACAACACTCCCGTATTGAAATCGCTTCGGCAACGTTTGGTTGCGGTCGAAAGTCAGCTGGCTCGCGAGAAACAACGGGTTGCGGGAACATCTGCGTCGGAAAGCAATCTCAATTCCTTGGTAGCCGGCTACGAAGAGCTTTCCATGGAGGCGGAATTCGCCCAGCAGCAGCTGGTTTCCGCCATGAGCACTTTGGAGACGGCGCGTATTCAGCAGGCAACCCAGTCCCGTTATGTCGTTGCCTATCAGCAACCGACGCTGCCGGATGAATCGTTGTATCCAAGACCGTTGCTTTTTACGCTTTATACATTTTTAAGCTTGTTGATAGCTCTTGGGTTGCTTTCTTTGATTTGGGCATCCATTCGCGAACATGCAGGATTCTGATATGAAAAAAATACGAAACATTCCCTTGATGGTTGTTTTGGTTGTTGGGATGGGCTCACAAGTGCTTCTGGCGGCGAATCAACCTACCGTCATCGACACTATCACCGGTGTCCCCACGCAGATGCAGGGCGGGTTACCGGCGTCGGCCCGAAAAAACATGAACACGGTTTCCCAGACCACGCCGGGAGGCTATCCTCTGCAAGGTGCCGCTCCGCCCCAAATGTATATGGAAAAATCCATGCGGCCCACGGTGATGGATGCACCGCCGGCCTGGGCACAGGATAAACTTCCTCCGGCGGCGTCGCTTGTTCTTGCGCCGTTCGGCGCCAATCTCTTTCAGGGCAATTTTGCCGGAACGTATAGTGACGGCATGAACGAAGACTATATCATCATGCCGGGAGATCGGATAACCGTGCGTATCTGGGGAGCCAAAACCTATGAGGACGTGTTGGCTGTTGACCAGCAGGGCAATATTTTTATGCCGGAAATAGGACCTGTTCATGTCGCGGGTATCAGGCAGTCTGCTTTGCAGGGCACCATGCGTTCCAAACTGGCGACCGTTTTTACCGACAACGTTGAACTTTATGTCAATCTGCAAAGCGCGCAGCCGGTCGCTGTGTATGTAACCGGTTTTGTCAACCGCCCGGGGCGTTATGCGGGTGCGGCGGTTGATTCGGTCATGTCCTATCTGGATCGGGCGGGAGGCATTACCCCCAATCGTGGCACCTATCGGGCGATCAAGGTCAAACGCGGCAATCTCACGGTTGCGGTCATTGACCTGTACGATTTCGCGCTCAACGGCAATATGCCCCAGATCCGCCTGAAGGATGGGGATGTCATTCTGGTGGGAGAACGTGGCGCCAGCGTTACGGCCTATGGTATGCTTCGTCAGGAGGCGCGCTATGAATTTACCAATGTGATCAATGGCATGCAGCTCATTCGTTTTGGACGCCCCATCTCCAGCGCGACGCATGTCAGTGTTTCGGGAATCCGTCAGGGGAGGCCCTTCAATCAGTATGTGTCCCTTGAGGATTTCAAGACCATGCGTTTGGCCGACGGCGACAGCGTGGAATTCGTCGCGGATGTGCGGGGACGTACCATCATGACTGCAGTCAACGGCGCCATTCATGGCAAGTCCCGTTTCCCGATTCGAAACAATACAACGCTGCGTTCTTTGCTCGCCTATGTAAGAGTTGATCCTGCCCTTGCCGACACGTCCTCTGTCTATGTACGTCGGCAGAGTGTCGCCCAGCAGCAGAAAGCCATTCTGGTCGACTCCCTGCGGCGTCTGGAACATTCTACACTTACAGCTACTTCTGCCACGGCCGAGGAAGCGCAGATCCGCATGAAAGAAGCAGAACTGGTGCAGGATTTTGTCAAGCGGGCCGCATCGCTTACCCCGGATGGTGTGGTTGTGGTAAGCCGGAATGGGCGCATCAACGATCTTCTTCTGGAAGATGGCGATTTGGTGGTCATCCCCCAGAAAAGCGATGTGGTGCAGGTTTCCGGCGAAGTCATGATTCCCAAGGCGGTTACCTTTGACGCTTCCATGACCGAGGAAGATTATCTGAAGAGCGCGGGCGGCTTTACCGATCGCGCCGACAAGTCCAATATCCTTATTGCCCGGATGAATGGCGAAGTGGGGCCGATAGACGAGCTCGGCATCCATGCCGGAGACCGTATTCTTGTCATGCCGCGCGTGGACACCAAGAACATCGAACTGGCCAAGGGGATAACCCAGATTCTCTATCAGATTGCGGTTGCAACCAAGGTTGCGGTGGGCTTGTAAATGTCAGAGGTTTGATTATCGGGTTTTGTAATAAAAAACTCCCCCTGCAAAGGGGGAGTTTTTTTATGGGCGAATGAAACGGTATTTTACAACATAATGCTGACCGCCGTTTCATCGCATTGGGGAAATTTGACGCATTTGACGCAGTCTCCCCAGATTTTCTGCGGCAGTTCCGCCTTGTCGACCACGGCAAATCCCAGACGCACGAAAAACTCCGGTTTGTAGGTGAGCGCAAACACCCTGGTAATCCCCATCGCTTTGGCCTCTTCAAGCGCCGCCGTAACTAGCGTCCGGCCAATGCCGCGCCGTTCCTGCCCGGGAGCAACCGCAAGCGAGCGCACTTCCGCCAGATTTTCCCACCAGATATGCAGCGCGCAGGCGCCGGTTACCACTCCATTTTCCTCCACCACCTTGAATTCCCGGATGGCCTGATAGATCTCCACCAGGGAACGCGGTAAAACGATGCCGTCGGAAACGTAGGCCATGAGCAGTTTTTGGATCGGTTGGCCATCGGCCAGTTGGGCGTCACGAATATGCATGGGGTTTCCTCCTTGTTTTTTCATTCATCGTTGGAAAAGAGCGGCAGAGAATCTGATGTTGCCAGAGTCAGCAGTTCCCGGGCATTGGCCAGGGCGGTGGCGGTTATCTGCGGGCCGCCCAGCATGCGCGCCATTTCCATGTCACGTGATTCGCCCTCCAGATGCGTTGCCGTGGCGACCGTGCGCCCGGAATCGTCCTCGTGCTTTTCAATACGCCAGTGCTGGTTGGCGCAGGCCGCGACCTGGGGCAGGTGGGTCACACACAGCACCTGATGCGTGCGGGCAACATCGCGCAGTTTCCGGCCGACTGCCGTTCCCGCTCTGCCACCAAGGCCTGCGTCCACCTCGTCGAAGACCAGCGTGCCGCATTGGGCTGGGGCCGCACAGTAGATAGCCAGCATGAGGCGCGACAGTTCCCCGCCAGAGGCGATTTGAGCCAGCGGTTTGAGCTCTTCACCAGCGTTGGCGCAAAAGTAGAACTCCCCACTTTCCAGACCATTGGGGCCGGGTTTCTCCAGGGGTGTCAGCCGAACTTCGAAACGGGCGTTGGGCATGGCCAGATCGGCGAGTTCCGCAACGACCCGCTGCGCAAGAAGCGGCGCGGCCTGGCGGCGTTTTTCCGACCAGGTGGCGCCTCTGGCTTCCAGCAACGCTCGTGTCTCTTCCTGGAGATGGAGTGTATTTTCGACCGTTTCGTCCAATTGCGCAAGCCGGGTGATTTCCGTTTGCAGGAGGGAAAGTTTTTCCAGAAGCGCGGCCGTATCTGTCGCCCTGTACTTGCGTTTCAGGCGGTTGAGGAGCTGGAGGCGTTCTTCAATCTCGGAGAGCCGCTCGGGTGAATTCTGGGTATGCCGTGCATAGTCGCGCAACTGCAGGGCGACATCTTCCACGCCGTACAGCGCATTGCGCAGTGCTTCGGCAAGCGGCGCAAACTTTGGCTCCAGATGCTGCGATGCTTCCAGTGCTCCAGCTACCTTGTCCAGCTCGCCGGTGAGCGCCTGTGCTCCGCCGTAAAGTTTCTCGTAACCATTTTGGGCCGCATCCAGAAGTTTTCCGGCGTTGTGCAGCCGGGAACGTTCGGTTTCGAGCGAGAGGTCTTCGCCTGCGGTGAGTTTTGCATCTGCCAGTTCCCGGCACTGGAATTCCAGCAAATCCTGTTGTTCCTGACGCTGGTTCGCGGCCTTTTGCAGTTCTTCCGCCTGAAGCGTCAGCTCCCGCAGACGCGTGTAGGCAGCGTGATAGGCCGCCGCTTCCTCTTCCGCCTTGGCAAAGGCATCCAGTTGGGCCAGGTGCCGCTCCACGTGCTGCAGGGCCTGCTGCTCATGCTGGCCATGCACCGTCAAAAGGGCGTTGCCGATATCCTTCAGCTGTTTGAGCCGCACCGGCATATCGTTGATGTAGGCACGTCCCCGGCCGGAGCGTGTGATGGTCCTCCGCAGACAGACTTCGTCTTCCGGCTCGATATCTGCTGCCCGCAGCAGTTCCGGATCGACTTCGACAAATACCGCCGCGACAGTGGCCTCTTCGCAGCCGGCGCGGATAATCGCCGGGTTGGCGTTGGCGCCCAGGGCCAGTGTCAATGCGTCAAGGACTATTGATTTGCCTGCGCCGGTTTCGCCGGTCAGCACGTTGAAACCTTCCGTGAAGCGGATGCTCATCCGCTCCACGATGGCGATGTTGTGAATGACGAGTTCGGCAAGCATCTTTTTCTTCCGAAGGCCTGATGACCTTTTTGCGTACTTTGTTGTGGCTTACACTCTAAATGCCCCAGTGCAGTTTGCGGCGCAACACCTCGAAATAACTGTATTCCTGCCCACGAATCAGCTGCACGCCCGGATGCACGCTGCGGATTTCCACTTCGTCACGGTTTTTGAGCGGAACTCCTACCTGGCCGTCGGCGGTGGCGTAGACCGCATTTTGCTCGTCGTGGCGTACCGTGACCCGGATCACTTCCTGTTCCGGAACGATGAGGGGACGGTTGGTGAGGGTGTGCGGGCAAATTGGCGTGACGATCAGGCAGCGCAGTTCCGGACTGACGATGGGACCTCCTGCAGCAAGGTTGTAGGCGGTGGAGCCGGTTGGTGTGGCAACGATCAGTCCGTCGGCCCGGAATGTGGCCGGAACGTCATCAA
>JAFZPK010000173.1 GCA_017552515.1 Deltaproteobacteria bacterium
GCCGCGCTTCACAGATATTGCGTTTCTCGCCGATAATGCGATGCTGGTTGTAGTACGCATGGAACTGGCCGGCCAACTCCAGCAGATAGGCCGCCAGACGATGTGGTTCAAAGGCCCGTCCCGCTGCGGCAACTGTTTCGGGAAACCGTGCCAGATGTTTGATCAGGGCCAGCTCTTCGGGAAGATCGAGCGCTGCAAAGTCGACCTCGACGGTTTCGGGCACCCGAATCCCCTCCGCCATGGCTTTCCCCTTGATACTGCAAATGCGCGCATGCGCGTACTGGATATAGTAGACCGGATTGTTCGAGCTTTGCTCCTTGGCCAGTTCAAGATCAAAGTCCAGTTTGCTGTCCGAGCGGCGGCACAGAAAATAATAGCGGCAGGCATCCTTGCCCACTTCATCCATCACTTCCCGCAACGTGACAAATTCGCCGGAACGTGTGCTCATGGCCACCTGCTGTCCGCCGCGCAAGAGGTTGACCAGCTGGACCAGTATGACCTGCAAATCGTCCCGGGAACGTCCCAGCGCCGCCACCACCGCCTTCATCCGGGGAATGTAGCCGTGATGATCCGCGCCCCACACATCAATCACCAGATCGAAACCGCGTTCGAATTTGTCCCGGTGATACGCCACATCCGAAGCAAAGTAGGTGGTCACACCGTTGCTGCGCGACATCACCCGATCCTTGTCGTCACCGAACCGCGTGGAGGCGAACCACAAGGCATCATCCTGCCGGTAGGCCAACCCTTTCTCAACCAGATAGTCAAGATTCTTCCGGACCGCGTCCCGTTCAAACAAGGTTCGTTCACTATACCAGCAATCAAACTCCACACCAAAGTCTTTCAAATCGGCGGCAATGCCAGCCAGGATCTTTTTCCCGCCCCATTGCGCCAGCCTGTCGATGGCCTCCTCTTCGGAAAGCGTCAGCAAAATTTCCCGTTCCCTGCCCCATATTTCACGCGCCAGATCGCGGATATAGTCGCCCTGATAGCAATCCTCGGGAAATGCGACCGACTGGCCATCCAACTCCTGGCAGCGCAGCCAGATCGACCGTCCCAGGGTACGCATCTGGTTTCCGGCATCGTTGATATAGTATTCACGCTCCACCTCATAACCACAAGCCTCAAGCAAAGAGGCCAGCGCATCGCCGGTTGCCGCGCCACGTCCGTGTCCAATATGCAGAGGACCGGTCGGATTGGCACTGACAAACTCCACCTGTACCCGTTTGCCGGCGCCAAAGGTCTGGTGCCCATAGCCTGCACCCTTCCGGGCGATTTCTTCCAGTACGCCGCACCAAAAGCGGTTGGTCAGAAAAAAGTTAATGAAACCCGGTCCGGCGATCTCCACTTGCCTAAACACATCTTCCCGGCAACGAAGTGCTCCAACCAGCGCCTCAGCTACCTTGCGTGGCGACGTTTTTTCTTTCCTGGCCAGCACCATGGCCAGATTGGTCGCGAAATCACCATGCTCCGCATTTGCCGGCACTTCCACCACAATTTCCGGCGGAATTTCTCCGGAAACCAGAGTTCCCGCCTCATAGCAGCGGTGCAGAGCATCACGCAAAAGATCTCTTAAAATCTCTTTCATCTTTGTCCTCTGTCACTTCTCCAGTAAAGCGTCTGTTTTCCCGTTTCATCTTCAGATAAGCCAAAATCAATATCAAAAATAACTGGCATAGAGGTAGATATTCTACAACCAGACGTGCCAGATGCAAGCGCGTAAACGCATGTAAAGCTTTCTTAACAAAAATAACCTTGAAATTCAGACGAATAGCCTTTAGCGTTATGGGGTTTTTTGCAACACATGGTGTAGCATTTCTTTCACAGCTGCGAAAAAACAAATCTCAAGGGAAGATGTTTTATGGATTGGACGGACGAAAAGAATATACTGCTTGATGAGGAAGAGGAAGAGAGTACACCACTTCAAAAGTGGTGCCGGAGGGATTTTCTGAAAAGTTTCTTATATGCGGGCGCCGCCCTGCTTCTCCCGGCAGAGACACTTGCGAGAGTAGCCGGCCCCACAGCATCCCGGGAGCGGGTACTGACGCTCTACAGTCCCAACACCGGAGAGTCTCTGAAAGAAGTCACCTTCTGGCAAAATGGCCACTACTATGCTCCCGGGCTGCGGGCCATCAACTACTTCTGCCGCGACACCCACAACAATACCGTCCATGCCATCGATCCCGCCCTGCTTGACAAGCTTTACCTCATCAACCAATGCCTGCCGGGAGCCCATCCACAGAACATCCTCCTCTCCGGATACCGTTCTCCCAGCACCAACGCCCGGCTCCGCCGTCACAATCGCCGGGTCGCCCGTCAAAGCTATCACATGGAGGGAAAGGCTCTGGACATCAGGGTCAAGGGAGTGAGCGTCGCCCATTTGCGGAATGTCGCGTTGCGCCTTCACCAGGGAGGAGTAGGCTACTATCCGCGCTCCGGTTTTGTCCACATTGACACCGGGCCGCTGCGCACATGGTAAAAGCGGCGCGCAGCAGCTGTTCGCCAAGTCTTCAAACAAAAAGCCGATGGAAAACCTGTTTCCATCGGCTTTTTTCTTTCTCTTCTCCTCAATGCATTCAGGCGGAATGCAGCAAAAAATGCATGACATTCACCACCACTGGCAGTTGCTGCCCGGCCAGGGTCTCTATGATCCGGACAATGATCGGCCACAGCGCGACACTGTAGAAACGCGTAAAGGAGATCAGCAGTATGATGATAAGAAAACCACAGGATTCCAACTTCGACAAGACTTCCGCCTGCCTGTCGGGAAGCACCCCGGCCAGGATGCGTCCGCCATCCAGCGGCGGAATCGGAATCAGGTTGAAGATCGCCAGATTCACATTGATGAACAGGCTGAAGGCCACCATGTACAACACTGGCCGGAAGACAAACAGCAGCGGCGAAGTGGCGGACAATCCACTCCAGCGCGCGCCCAGCATCATGCCGTGCAGCACCAGCGCGGAAAGGCCGGCCAGCAGCAGATTGGAGACCGGCCCGGCCAGGGCCACCCAGATCATGTCCCGCTTGGGTGATGTCAGATTCCTCGGATTGACCGGTACCGGCTTGGCCCAGCCGAATCCGAAAACCAGCAGGGCCACCACACCCAGCGGATCCAGATGCTTGAACGGATTGAGCGTCAAACGCCCCAGCAGGCGGGCGGTCGGATCCCCCAGTTTCTGCGCGACACAGCCGTGGGCCACCTCGTGAATCATGACCGCCAACAAGGCCGGTATCAGCATAACGGAAACCCGAATCAAAATATCGTTCATAGTGCCTGCCCTACGTGTATTACCCCGTTTTTTCTACAACATCCCCAGCATTTTGCCGC
The DNA here is from genome assembly GCA_017552515.1 of Deltaproteobacteria bacterium. Classification (GTDB taxonomy): domain Bacteria; phylum Desulfobacterota; class Desulfuromonadia; order Desulfuromonadales; family JAAYDE01; genus RGIG7977. The sequence goes on from JAFZPK010000173.1 coordinate 3,329, forward strand.
CTTGTATGATGTTATATAAACATCTTTTTTACGAAATCAATCTCTTCGGCGCGGTTCTTGACCCAGCCGTCCAGCCGGGCGTCCAGCAGAGCCTTGAGTATTCTCTGAAAATTTTCCCCCGGGGTGTAGCCCATGGCCTTGAGATCGTGACCGGTGAGTTCCGGCGTTACAAAACGCCACTTTGCGATGCACTGGGAAAACAGCTGCCGCGCTTCCCCGTCCGAAAGCAAGGCCATTCCATAAACCAGCAATTCCGGAGGAAAAGACCTGAGCTGTTCGAACAGCTGACTGGGCAAGGGCACCCTGCCTTCGCCGCACTGCCACTTCAACTGCCGCACGACCTTATGCAATTCCGTACGGCATTCCGTCAGGCAACGGCGCTCGGCGCGCACCACATTCAGCCGCTCGCACAGTTCGCCTACCGATTTGTCGTCCAACCCGCTGGTCAGGCAGAGCAGCAAAACCACCCAGCGCTGAAACGGTTCCTGCAGAAACAGCAGCTCATACCAGTTCAGTACCTTGAAAACTTCATCGAACAGATCGATGACCGTCTGGGTCAGCGTCAGCGCCGGGTGCAAAAAACGCAGAACATCCAGCGCCGCCATTCGCCGCAGCGTCTGCACAACCTCTCCCTGCCTGAATATGATGATAAGCTCGTTCAGCAGGCGGATTCCCGCCACCTTGTCAATAAACCCCGCCCGCACCGCGCTTTTGAGCAAGGCTTCGGTATTCTGGCCGATGCGGAAGCCCAGGCGCTGCTCCAGCCGGATAGCGCGGAAGATCCGGGTTGGATCCTCGACGAAGCTCAAATTGTGCAGTACCCGGATCACCTTGTCGCGCAGGTCGCGCTGCCCTCCGAAAAAGTCGAGCAGTTCTCCGAAATCGCGGCGGTTGAGCGAAATTGCCAGGGTATTGATGGTAAAATCACGCCGGTACAGATCGTTCTTGATCGAGGCGTATTCCACCTGGGGCAGGGCCCCCGGCGACAGATAGTACTCCCAGCGGGCCGAAGCCACATCCACTTTGGAATCGTCGGGAAAGATCAGCACCGCGGTATGAAACTTCGCATGCGCCCGCACCCGGCATTCGGGATGGTGCTCCCGAAAGCGCTCGGCAAAGGCGATGCCATCACCGTCCACCACGATGTCAATATCGAAATTCTCCTGCCGAAGGAGCAGATCCCGCACAAAACCGCCCACCACCAGCACGTTGACGCCCATTTCGTCGCCGACCGAGCCGATCGCCTCCAAAAGCTCCATCCGGTCGGCGGAAAGCTGCGACCGCAACTGTCTCGCCAGCTGACGGCGGCGTTCCAGGTTTTCCGCGGGTTTTTCTCCGGAGGTACGCTGCCCGAAAATCAGCTGCCGCAGCAGATCGGTACGGGTCAGGGCCCCCACCAGTTCTCCGTTCTCCACAATTGGGAAAAAGCGCTGGTTGCGCTCCAGAAGCATCTCCTGGAGGACCTTGACAGGCGTGTCCGGCGGCACTGTGGCGAATTCGGCGTCCATGTAGTCGGTGACCAGGGCTTCTTCAAGTCCGTGATAGAAGGCCTTGTCCATCAGATGACGGGTCACGATGCCAATGACCGTTCCCTCGCGCAGCACCGGCATGGCGTTGACGTTGTAACGGTTGAAGAGCTCCCGCGCCTGACCGATGGTCAGCGTCGCGGCAATGCTCTTGACCGGCGAGGACATGATGTCGGCGGCCACGCAACTGTGCCGCACATGCTTTTCCAGCACCGAAGGCAGCCGATCCAGCACCTGGATCAACGTCAGATCCCGTACCGAGGCCGAAGCCGCAAAGGCATGTCCTCCGCCGCCAAATTCACCCATGATCCGATCCATGGGCACTTCGGGAATCCGGGAGCGCCCCACCAGAAATACCCGGCCCGCAAGGCGGGCGGCCACTATAAGCGCATCCAGATTCTTCATGTCACGCAACTTGTGGGTCAATTCCGCCAAATCGCCCACATAGTTGCGCGCCGAAGCCTGCGCTATGGCGACTTCCACCTCATGTACCGGAATGAAGCGCAGCGTACGGATCATCTGATGAAGCAGCTGCACTTTCTCCACCGTGAACTCCGGAGCGAGAAAATCACCGACGGTGTTCAGCTCGGCTCCGCAGGAAAGCAGAAAGGCCGCCGCGCGGCAGTCATCCGCGGTTGTGGAACTGGAAAGCAAGTCGTTGGTATCCTCATGCAGGCCGATCATCATCAGGGTCGCCTCTTCAGGTGTGGGACGAATCCGGCGCTCCTCGAACAGGCGGGCAAAAATGGTGACGGCGGCTCCCACCGCCGCGATATGCTCCTGCGAACCATGCAGATCATCCGCGCCAGAAGCTTCATGATGATCGAAAATATGGATATCCACTCCGGGTCGCTCCGCCACCTGGGCAAAAGGCCCGATGCGCGACTTGCGGCGGACATCCACCAAAATCAGGCGGGTGATTTCATCCAGATTGATGTCGCCCGGATTTTTGAAACGCTCCGCCAGACCGGGATTTTTCCGGCAAAACTCCTGCAGGCCGCGTCCCTGCCCCCCGGCAAAGACCAGAGTCGCTTCCGGATACAGCTTGCTGGCCGCCAGCATGGAACCGAAGGCATCAAAATCGGCATTCAGATGGGCGCTGATAACTTCCATATGCAAAGGCTCTCTTGGAAAAAGGCTTTTTCTGTTTACCAGCCGCGATCCGGCGCCTCAAGACAGCCGACCAGATCACGCAAGGCGAAAACTTTCTGTTCACGGCAAAAGGCGGCCAGGCCATCGACAATGCGGATCATCGCGCCCGGATCCGCAAAGTTTGCGGAGCCAACCTGAATGGCTGTCGCTCCCGCCATGATGAACTGGAGCGCATCCTCGGCGCTGCAGATGCCGCCGATGCCAATGACCGGGATTTTGACCGCCCGGACGGTTTGCCAAACCATGCGGAGCGCCACCGGCATGATGGCCGGTCCCGACAGCCCGCCGGTGATGTTGGCCAGACGTGGTTTGCGGGTACGGATGTCAATGCTCATACCGGTCAAGGTGTTGATGCAGCTGATGGCGTCGGCGCCCGCCTCCTCCACCGCCTTTGCGACAACGGTAATGTCGGTGATGTTCGGTGTGAGCTTGACAATCAAAGGCTTGGCAATACGGCTGCGCACCAGGTTCACCACCGTCGCGGCCGCGCGCGGATCGGTGCCAAACACGATGCCGCCCTGCCTGACATTGGGACAGGAGATGTTGACCTCCACCGCCGCCACTTCATCCAGATCGGAAAGCCGGGCCGCCACTTCACCGTACTCATCCAGGGTATTTCCGAAAAAATTTACGATGAGCGGAGTTTCGATCGTCCGTAAAAAAGGCAATTTGTCACGGATGAAGGCGTCCACGCCCACATTCTGCAAACCAACCGCATTGAGCATGCCCGCCGTGGTTTCCGCGATGCGCGGCGTGGGATTCCCCATCTTGGGGCGCAGCGACAGCCCCTTGGTCACGATGGCGCCCAAACGGTGCAGATCTATCAAGGCGGCGTATTCGCGTCCATAACCAAAAGTGCCGGAAGCGGGCATCACCGGGTTGCGCAGGCATAGAGAGCCTATCCTGACGCTCAGGTCGGGATGGGCATCCAAGTTCCCCTTTTGTGCGGTATCCTGACAAATGTTGTTCATGACTCTCCTCTTTTTTGCCGTAAAGAAAACCATTTCAACAGGTCAAATATTTTCATGATCGTTTGCAACGGCCCAAATCCGGAAACTACCAGGCCAGAGCGTCACCATCGAATACCGGGCCATCCTTGCATACCGACAAAAGCTGCGGATGTTCTTCCGTATGCGCGGCGCCTTTCACCATGCATCCCAGACAGGCGCCGACCCCGCAGCCCATCAACGATTCCAGCGACACCTGCAGGGGCACTTGCGCTTCCCTGCACATATCACGCACAGCCCGCAGCATGGGCATCGGTCCGCAGGCCGCAACCAGCGCAGGACGCCCTTCCCGGAGACGCCC
>JAFZPK010000019.1 GCA_017552515.1 Deltaproteobacteria bacterium
ATGACGCTTTTCCGTCTCATACTCCACGTGTGCCGTTGCAATCGTAATTCCACGCTCCCGCTCCTCGGGCGCATTGTCGATGGAATCAAATGCACGGAACTGGGCCATTCCCTTCTCGGCCATAACTTTCGTAATTGCTGCCGTCAACGTTGTCTTTCCATGGTCAACATGCCCAATCGTGCCAATATTTACATGCGGCTTTGTCCTTACAAATTTCTCCTTCGCCATCGCTCAATCCCTCCCTAGGACTATTGACTTTTCAAATCTCTTGTTAATTTTTTCTGAAACCGAAAAAAAATGGAGCCCACAATCGGACTTGAACCGATGACCTCATCCTTACCAAGGATGCGCTCTACCGCCTGAGCTATGTGGGCCTGCCTTGTCTGTCGATATGAGAAAACCTGGAGCGGGAAACGGGATTCGAACCCGCGGCCCTCAGCTTGGAAGGCTGATGCTCTAGCCAACTGAGCTACTCCCGCCCAAATCCAACTCTCAAGGACTCCTGCCAAGTCATATCCGCAGTGCCAACGATACCAAGGTATCTCCTGCTCTCCTATATCACCGGACATTCATCCGGAATACGCCTTGAGTGGTGGAGGGGGGAGGATTCGAACCTCCGAAGTCGTCGACGGCAGATTTACAGTCTGCTCCCTTTGGCCGCTCGGGAACCCCTCCAGATGAAATTGTAAAAAGACCCGCCGCTGTCGAACTCACTGGAGCTGGCGACAGGAATTGAACCCGCAACCTGCTGATTACAAGTCAGCTGCTCTACCGATTGAGCTACGCCAGCGCAACCACTGACCTATATCCCATCGAAGCGGCAAAAGCAAGAGAATTTTTTCACCGCTCCATCTTTTTCGGCCCAATTCTTCACTCAAAGCCGCTGGCGCACCACCTCAAACATGGCAATGGAAGCCGCAACAGAGACATTCAGCGAAGAAACCCTGCCCTGCATGGGAATCGAGAGAAGCATATCGCATTCCCTGCGAACCTGGGGGCGCAATCCCTTTTCTTCATTCCCCATAACCAGAGCTACCTTGCCCCGCAAATCCTGCCCGAAAAGCGGTTCGGCACTTTCCGCCGCCAACCCGAATATCCAAAAGCCCGCCTCTTTGACATATTCCATGGCGCGCGCCAAATTGACGACCCGGCACACCGCGACATGAGCCAATGCGCCGCTGGATACCTTATGCACCGTCGCCGTCACCGGGCAGGCACGATCCTTGGCAATGATGACCCCCCGGCATCCGGCAGCGTCCGCGCTCCGCAGTATCGCCCCGAAATTTCTGGCATCGGTAATGCCATCCATTATCAGCAGCAGGGCGTGACGCTCATCACGGCAGGAATGAACCAGCTCTTCCAGGGAAAGATAACAAAAATCATCCACCCGCAGCGCGACCCCCTGATGTTCGGATGCCCCCGTCAAGCGTTCCAGTTCGGTTCTGGAAACCGTTTGCACCGCAACGCCGCAACGCTGTGCCAAAGCCAGCAGTTCCCCGCCCCGGGCGCAGGCTTCGCAGTGGTACAGGACCTTGGGATGCCGTCTGCCGGACAACAACTCATGTTCCACCGAATGGATACCGTAGACCAATTCCGTCACAGTCTCAGCACCCCGCAACCGCCCTGGCCATTTCCTCAACAATGGCTTCCGCGGCACTTTCCGGATCGGCAGCCTGCGCAATCGGCCGCCCCACGACCAGAAAATCCGCACCGGCGCGTACCGCCTCCGCCGGAGTCGCCACCCGTTTCTGATCATCGGCACCAGCGTTCGCCAGACGCACACCCGGCGTAACAATCAGAAAATCAGGGCCGCACACTTTGCGGATACTCTCTATCTCCCTGGGAGAGGCCACCACGCCATCAACACCGCAATCCTGCGCAAGCCGGGCCAGATGCGGCACCAAAACACCAGGCTCAAGCTCCATGCCCACCTCATGCAAAGCTTCGGCATGCATGGAAGTCAAAACCGTCACCGCCAGCAACAGGGGCCGCGCGCCGCCATCATAACCACGCAGCGCCGAAACCGCGGCTGTCATCATTTCCCGGCCTCCCAGCGCATGCACGTTGAACATTTTTACCTGAAGGCGTGCCGCTTCCAACGAGGCTCCCGCCACCGTATTGGGAATATCGTGATATTTCAGATCCAGAAAGACTTCGCTTCCCGCCGCGCGGATCATTTTGACGACCTCCGGCCCACAGGCGGTAAACAGCTGCTTGCCCACCTTGAATCCGCCAATCCGCCCTTTAAGCCGCTCCACCCAACGGGCGGCTTTCTGCATATCATCCACATCCAGCGCAAAAAACAGTTTTTTCCGCGCCTGTTCTCTCATTTTATGCCCCCTTCAATGGATATGCCTTATGAAAAGCTCTTTAACGCAAGGCTTCCCGCACCATTTCGGCCACACGCGACGCCGCCCCGGCAACCGGCAGCATCGTCTTCACGCCGCCGCGCCGTTCCAGCAACTCCACTTCCCCATTTTTCAGTCCCCGATCACCCACCGTAATCCGCAAGGGGATTCCGATGAGATCGGCATCCTTGAACTTGCTGCCAGGCCGCTCGTCCCGATCATCGTACAGCACCTCAATACCGGCCGCCTGCAAATCGGCATAGAGCTGCTCCGCCGCCGTGCGGATATTTTCCTGATTGGGATTGATGGCGGTCACCAGAACCTGGAACGGCGCCAAGGCCATGGGCCACACAATACCGTTTTCATCGTGATTCTGTTCGATGGCGGCCGCCACCGTGCGCCCAATGCCAATACCGTAACAACCCATGATGGGCGTAACCGACTCGCCGTTCTCATCCAGCACGGTGGCCTTGAGCGCCGCGGAATACTTGGTGCCCAGCTTGAAAACATGACCAACCTCGATACCGCGCCACATTTCCAAATGGCCGCCCTCACAGCGCGGGCAGGGATCACCGGCGGAAGCGATACGCAGATCGCCCCACTGCGCGACGGAAAAATCCCGCCCGTTGTTCACGCCCATCAGGTGAAAGCCCTCTTCGTTAGCGCCTGTCACAAAGTCCGCGAGGCCACGCACCTCGTTGTCGGCCAGAATCTTCACCTTCAGGCCCACCGGCCCGGCAAATCCGGGAGGCGCTCCGGTCACTTCACGCACCACTTCTTCCGGTGCCATTTCCACCGCGTTGCAGTTCAGCACATGACACAACTTGATTTCGTTCAGTTCACGGTCGCCCCGCAGCAACACCGCCAGCACTTCTCCGGCATCCGTCCGCACAACGAGCGTCTTCACCAGACGCGCAGGCGGAATATTCAAAAACGCGGCAACTTCTTCGATCGTCCTCTGATCGGGGGTCGCCACCTTGCGCAGTTCCTCGGACGGCTGCGGAGTCCCCACCTCCCGGAAAAGCAGCTCCGCCTTTTCCACATTGGCCGCATAATGACAGGAATCACAGGAGACGATGGCATCCTCGCCACTTTCCGCCAGCACCATGAACTCGTGCGAGCTGGATCCGCCGATGGCGCCGGAATCCGCCTCAACAGCCCGGAACTTCAAGCCGCAGCGTTCGAAGATCCGGCAGTAGGCATCGTACATCTTCTGATAGGCGAGATTCGCGCCCGTATCATCCATATCGAAAGAGTAGGCGTCCTTCATGATGAATTCCCGCCCGCGCATAAGCCCGAAACGCGGCCGGATTTCGTCACGGAACTTGGTCTGGATCTGGTAGACGTTCAGCGGCAGCTGGCGGTACGAGCGGACCAGATTGCGAATGATGTCGGTCACCACTTCCTCGTGGGTCGGGCCCAGGCAAAACTCCGCGTCCTTGCGATCCTTGAACCGCAGCAGCTCCTTGCCATATTTTTCCCAGCGCCCCGATTCGCGCCACAGCTCTCCCGGCACCACCATCGGCATGTGCAATTCGATGGCGCCGGAGCGATCCATCTCTTCCCGGACAATCTGCTCCATCTTGCGGATGGAACGCAGCCCCAGAGGCAAATAGTTGTAGATACCCGTCGCCACCTTGCGGATCATGCCCGCTCGCAGCATCAGCTGGTGACTTACGGTTTCGGCTTCCGCCGGAGTTTCCTTGGTGGTTATCAGGAAATATTGGGAATAACGCATGGGAATAACCTCATTGTTGACAAATGGATAAAAAATTAACGAAGCGCCGCATCCAGAAAAAAACACCGTACCGTCACGGCGCGCCTCCATGATGGCAATCACATGGCCTTTGCAATGGGAATCAAGTATTTCATGCTAGCACATGCGGAACCCGATAGCCATTTTATTGTCCGCGTCCTTCTTCCTTCAACATGCTGGCAATTTCATCAAGCAGAGCATCCGCAAGCCGTTCCTCCGGAACCTTGCCCACCACCACGCCATGCCGGAACAGCAGCCCTTCGCCCGCGCCGCCGGCTATGCCAACATCCGCCTCGCGCGCCTCTCCCGGGCCGTTGACCGCGCAGCCCATCACCGCCACCGTGAACGGCGCCGTATAGACGCGCAGACGACGCTCGACCTCGGTGGCCAGCCCCACCAGATCGATGCGGCAGCGCCCGCAGGTCGGGCAGCTCACCAGCGTCGGCCCGCGCTGCCGGAGTCCAAGGGCCTTGAGAATTTCCCAGGCGACCCACACTTCTTCCACCGGATCACCGGTAAGTGATACCCGTACCGTGTCGCCGATACCCTCGGCCAACAGCATCCCGATGCCGATGGCGCTGCGGATGGCGCCAGCCCGAACGGTACCGGCTTCCGTGATCCCCAGATGCTGTGGATAGTCGCAACGTTCGGCCAAAAGCCTGCATGCGGCTACGGTGCGGCGGACATCCGAAGCCTTGACGCTGATCTTGACAGCCCCAAAATCCAGTTCTTCCAAAATCCGGACATGTTTCAGGGCGCTTTCCACAATCGCCTCCGGACTCGGGCCGTAACGCTCAAGGAGTTCCTTTTCCAGGGAACCGGCGTTGACGCCGATACGGATGGGCAAAGCGCGTTCCCGGCAGGCCGCCACCACTTCCGCAACCTTCCAGCGGGCGCCGATGTTGCCGGGATTGATGCGCAGCCCCGCCACGCCGTTTTCCGCCGCGGCAAGCGCCAGCCGGTAGTCAAAGTGGATATCGGCCACTACGGGCAAAGGGCTTTCCGCGCAAATGGACCTCAAAGCGGCGGCAGCCTCCTCATCGGGCACGGCGCAGCGCACGATCTCGCAACCGGCGGCATCCAATTCCCGAATTTGCCCAAGCGTTGCTCCCGCATCACGTGTATCGGTGTTACACATGGACTGCACCACCACCGGCATGCCGCCCCCAATGGGCACTCCGCCCAGAACAATCCTGCGCGTCCGACGCATGACCCTCTCCTCCTCTCTCCTCCGTCAATTTTCTCCAGTCCTTCGGGCTTCGTCTCTCCAAAAGGAAAATCCGGCGCCGATTTTTCTCCCCCTGCCGGCAAGGATCCGCTATCCTCTTGAACATCTCTTTTCACCAAAGAGCACCAAAGAGCAACTTTTTTCCTCTTCTTCTATATAAGGGGCAGATTGCATGGACAACAAAAATATTCTCTGCATCAACAGCGGATCCTCTTCCATCAAATTCGCCATGTACAGTCTGGGCGACGAAGAACGCCTCATCGCCCGGGGCGCCGTCGAACGGATTGGCATGTCCGGCGGCTGGCTCTGGCTCAAAGACGGCCAGGGTGACAAGCAGCTGGATCGCATTCAGGATTTTCCCAATCACGGCGCCGCGGTCAAGGCACTGCTCACCGACGTCATGGAAGAATGCCACCTCCCCTCGCCGGACGCGGTCGGCCACCGGGTGGTACATGGAGGGCCGCACCACATCAACCATGAAATTGTCACGCCCCATCTGGTGCATGACTTGAGCCAAATCATCCCCTTCGCCCCGCTCCACCTTCCGCCGGAAATCCTTGGCATAGACGCAATCTCCATGCAGTACCCCGATCTGGGGCAGGTGGTCTGTTTTGACACCGCTTTCCACCGCACCATCCCCCAAATCGCCCGCCGTCTGCCGATCGTCAGCAGCCTCTGGCATGAAGGCGTGGTGCGCTATGGATTTCACGGGCTCTCCTACGAATATATCGTTTCCGTTCTCGGCAAGGAGCTCAACAAACGCATTATCGTCGCCCACCTTGGCAACGGCGCCAGCATGACCGCCATCCGCGACGGGATCTCGCTGGATACCACCATGGGCTTCACACCCGCGGGCGGCCTGATGATGGGTACGCGCAGCGGCGATGTCGATCCCGGCGTTATCATCTACCTGCTGGAGGAAAAGCATTACGACGCCAACCAGCTCAACAAGCTGTTCAATCACCGCAGCGGACTGCTGGGCGTCTCCGGCATCAGCTCCGACATGCGGACCCTGCTGGAACAGCGTGACGAGGATCCAATGGCCGCGCAGGCTGTCGACATGTATGCCTACCACGCCCGCAAGGCCATCGGCGCCCTCTCCACCGTACTGGGCGGACTGGACATGCTCGTGTTTACCGGCGGCATCGGAGAACGCGCCGCCATTGTGCGGGAACTGATCTGCCAGGGGATGGATCATCTCGGCATCCGCCTCGATCCGGAAAGAAACGCCCGCCATGCGCCCGTCATCTCCAGGGAGGGCATGCCGGTTGCGGTGCGGGTCATCCCAACCAACGAGGATCTCATGATTGTCCGTCATACCCGGCGTCTGCTGTTTGGAGAAAAGGCTTAAGCTTGACTCAACAGCCGGATGTATACTATTCCTGCCTCCCAGGAAAGGCGGGACACCATGTTGTTTACACGCGAATTTGACTATGCGCTGCGCATTCTGCGCCGGCTTTCGGCGCAGAAAGTCGTCAGTATCGGCAACATCGTGCAATGTGAGCATCTGACCAGAGCCATTGCCTACAAGGTGGCGCGCAAGCTCAACCAGGGCGGCCTGATCGGGAGCCAGCGCGGCACCAGCGGCGGCTATCTGCTCAGCCGGGGACTTGGGGAGATTTCGCTCTACGACGTGTTCCGGGTGATAGAACCCGAGACGATGATCACCGAATGCATGCTCGACGGCTATACCTGCCCGATGAACAACGCCGAAAAACCCTGTTCCATGCACTGCGCGTTCGTCACCATTCAGGAACGCCTGTTCCGCGAGCTGCAGCAGCTGTCACTGGAGGACATTCTCGGGAGCCAACACGTTCCGGAGGCCTGAAAACGGTCAACGCAGCGGCCCACTATGGCCGTCCTTTCAGGAACATTATTTTTGTATTTGCTTCCCCAGGTTTTTCAGGTAAAAAAGCAAAATTACAAGAGGTTTGTTGTTTTTTGCGCCGGGAGAACCAGTTTTTCCCGATCATCGCAGAAGGCAAAAGCATTCTTGAAAAACGCAGCGAAGGGAGACTCAAAGTCAAAACGATCCGTTATCACAACACCTCTTTCCCGCCCAAAACGCTGAACTGGGAGAAACTGCTTCCGCTGCTTGGACCGGCACATGCCGCGCTCGCCCGCTATGACAGCCTGCTCAGGATGAAAACGCATTTGAATCTTGTGCAGACAACGCTGGAAAACCGCGAGGCCGTTCTCTCCTGCCGTATCGAAAGCATCACGGCCAAGGTGAGTGATGTGCTGACCTTCGAGGCCGGTGGCGGCAGCAGCGGCGACGCACAGCTCCGGGAAAGCATCGCGGCCATCATCAACTACCGCAACGCGCTGCGTGCCATCGGGAACATACCGGGCAGAATGCCGGTATCGAAGGAAATGGTTTGCGCGCTGCACAGGATGCTTTTTTCCGGAAACCACGCTCCACGGCACACGCCAGGCCAATACCGCACCAAATCCATGACGGTAAAAATGCCGGAAGCAGCAGGGGAAAAAGCACACTTCATACCTGCCGCCCCGGAGAGTCTCCCAACCGGCATGAACGCCCTGAGAGAGTTCTTCCGTGGCAACTATCTGGACACGCTGGTGCAAATCGCGCTTTTCCACATGGAATTCGAAGCACTGCACCCCTTTGCCGAGGGTAATGACCGGCTGGGAAGGCTGCTGATACCGGTTGTCATGTGGCGCAAGGGCCTTCTCTCACGTCCGCTCTTTCCCTGCAGCACCGTGTTCGAACGCGACCCTGCCGGCTACTACCAGGCGCTCCGCTGCATCTCGTCGGACAACGACATGACGCGCTGGTGCCGTTTTTTCCTGTCCGCCATCCAGAAACAGGCCGAGGAAAACACGGGTAAAGCCCTGGCCATTCTGAAGCTTGCCAACTCCGTCAAGGGAGAGCTTCCCCAAATGACACGGGCCCAGTATGCGCCCCTGGTACTGGACTGGATCTTCAAACGGCCGATCTTCCGCGCAACCGATTTTTGCCAGCATGCGGAACTGCCGGAATGGACGGCGCGGCGAATCCTCAAGCATCTGGTTGACGGCGGGATCCTCACCACTTCCACGCCACAGGGCGGACAGCATGCGTTCCTCTACCTCTTCCCGGCGCTGCTGGACATCGCGGACAGCTCCGTGCCGAGCAACAATGTCCGTTTATGGCGTCTGCACACCCGCGAAGAATCACAGAATGGACCGCAACATGTCATTACGCCGGTTTGAAGAATCGAACGAAAAATTCGCAAAGCGCACGCCACGGACAAACCTTTGAAACGCTTTTTCTTAAAAGAACTTTACAACCGGGAAAAAACTCTTAACACCACATTGCGGGGAGAATCGGCTATAGTCCTCCGCGTGTTGAACAAAAAAAGCTACTCACTGTTTCCTCCATTGCCGCGAACAAACAAAACGGGAGTTCTCGACGGCAAATTCCTTTCCCGTCCTCCTCTTTGGCCTCTTTGCCCCCCTCTTGGCAAAGAGGCTTTTTTTATGTCCGGCTGCTGCTATACTGGGGTACAATCAGGATGAATACTTTGGAAACAATCTGATGGCTCTTCAAGAGCGCATCTGGAAAGAGGCTTGCAGCCGGAAAGGGAAATTATGGCGGTTTTGCCCATTCTGGAATATCCCAATGAAATTTTGCGGAAAACGGTGGCAAAGGAAACGGCGGTTGACGAAGAACTGATACATCTGAGCGAGGACATGGCCGAAACCATGTACGCCGCTCCTGGAGTCGGACTGGCGGCGCCACAGGTAGGCCAGCTGCGGAGAATTATTGTGCTGGACTGCGCCCGTGAAGGTGAGCCGGCGGATCTGCTGGTGGCAATCAATCCCGAGATTCTGGAAAGCGAAGGAGAAGTCTGTCATTCGGAGGGCTGCCTTTCCATACCAGGCTACTACGCCGATGTGATGCGTCACGCCAAAATCCGGGCACGCTGGCTGGATGTGGAGGGAAAGGAAGTCACCGGCACGCTGGAAGGACTCAAGGCAATCTGTTTCCAGCATGAATGCGAGCATCTGGAGGGCGGCCTGTTCATCGATCACCTCTCCCCGCTGAAACGCTCCCTGTTCCGCAAAAAGTACAAAAAACATCACCAGAACCGCTCCGGCGGAGAAAAGGGGGATACATGACAGAAAGTTCCGCCCCACGGGTGGTGTTCATGGGCACCTCGGACTTTGCAGTCCGTTCTCTGCAGGCACTGCTTGACGCCAAAGTACCGGTGATCGGCGTCTATACCCAGCCGGATCGCCCCAAGGGACGAGGCAAAAAGCTGAACGCCCCGCCGGTCAAGCAGCTGGCCCTCGAACGGGACATTCCGGTCTACCAACCGAACCGGCTGCGCAACCCGGAGGCGGTGCAAACCGTGCGGGACCTGCATCCCGACCTGATTGTCGTCACTTCCTACGGGCAGATTCTGCCGCAGGCGGTGCTGGATATTCCCCCTTTGGGCTGCATCAATGTCCATGCCTCACTGCTGCCGCGCTACCGCGGCGCTTCGCCGGTGAACCAGGCGCTGATAAACGGCGAACAGGTGACCGGCGTAACCACCATGCTGATGGACGCCGGGCTGGATACCGGCGCCATGCTGCTGAGCGCCGAACTGAAAATCGATTTCGAGGAAACCGCCGGGCAACTGGAGGAGCGTCTCGCGCAACTGGGCGGTGAAGTACTGATAGAGACGATTCAGAGACTCCAGCGCGGCGAGCTGAGTCCAAGGCCCCAGGATAACGTCCTCAGCAGCTATGCTCCCCTTTTGAAAAAGGAGGACGGCCTCATTGACTGGCGGTTGCCCGCCATGACGCTGCACAACCGGGTGCGCGGGCTCGATCCCTGGCCTGGCGCCTTCACGCGGCTGCGTGAGGTGCCGCTGAAGATTTACCGCACGCTGCCGGTAACGCTGGAAACGGAGCCGGAAGGCGTGCCAGGGCAGGTGCTTTCCGCCGACAGCTCCGGATTGTGCATTCTCTGCGGCGAAGGCGCCCTGCTGGTGCGGGAGGCGCAGCTTCCCGGACGCAACCGCCTCAAAATCGGCGATTTTCTGCGCGGCGCCCGCATTGCCCCGGGTGAGATCCTCTCGTGAGCGGTCCAATGCGGCAGAAGGACCGGATCCTGCTGGCTCTGACGCTGGGCGCACTGCTGGCGATTCCGTTTCTGGCCTTTGCCGGATGGTATTTCCCCAGCGTGGGGCTGCTCCATATTCATCCGCTGCTGTCATGGCTTGCCGGCATCGTTTTGGGAGGAACGGCACTGCTGATCTGCGTCATCTGCATACTGCTGGCACTGACGCTGCTTTCCGGACGCGACTGCTTTCTGTTCGCGCCGCTGCGCCGCGTGGTGATGAAGTGGCTGCTGCCGGGGCTTCTGGGACTGGGAACGCTGCTGCGCATCGAACCGGACCGCCTGCGGCGCGCCTTCATCGAACTGAACAACCGGCTGGTGGAATCCGCAACCACGCCGCTTCCCGCGGAGCGGATCCTGATTCTGCTGCCCCACTGCCTGCAGCGCAGCGAGTGTCCGGTCAAGGTGACCGACAATCCCGAACTTTGCCAGCGCTGCGGCGCCTGCACCATCATGCCGCTGGTGGATCTGGCGCGCCGTTTCAGGGTGGAACTCGCGGTGGTAACGGGCGGCACGCTGGCCCGCGAGGTCCTGCACCGCAAACGTCCGGCGCTGGTGATTGCGGTGGCCTGCGAGCGGGATCTTGCTTCCGGCATCCGCGACGCATGGCCGCTGCCGGTCTTCGGTGTCCTCAATGAACGCCCGGAAGGTCCCTGCGTCAACACCACAGTTGATGTCGCCGCGGTGGAAAGGCTGCTTGCAAACCGCAGCCTCATCACTTGAAACTTCTTCCACCTGTTCCCATATTTTTATTAACTGCACCACAAACCATTTTTCGAAAGGAGAACACAACATGAATCTGCGTCTGATCGTTCTGATGACGGCTATGACCCTGCTTCTGATGCTCTGCGGCAACCTGATAGGCGGCCAGCAGGGCATGCTGGTGGCATTGATCTTTTCAGCCATCACGAATTTTATTTCCTACTGGTTCTCGGACAAGATGGTTTTAAAAATGTACCGCGCTCAGGAGGTGGAAAGCGGCGAACTCTACGACGTGGTCAGCGAACTGGCGCGTGACAACAACCTGCCCATGCCAAAAGTGTACATGATTCCCCAGTCCGTTCCCAACGCCTTTGCCACCGGCCGCGATCCGCAGCATGCCGCGGTGGCGGCAACCGAAGGGATCCTGCAGATCCTCAGCCGCGAGGAGCTGAAAGGCGTCATGGCGCACGAACTGACACATGTCCGGAATCGCGACATCCTGATCGGAACAATTGCGGCGACCCTGGCCGGAGCCATCACCTATCTGGCCAGCATGGCGAAATGGGCAATGATTTTCGGCGGCGGACGTGGCAGCGACGGCGAACGCAGCAACGGTCTGGGCATGCTGGTAATGGCGATACTGGCGCCGTTGGCTGCCATGCTGATCCAGATGGCGGTGTCGCGCTCGCGCGAGTACAAGGCCGACGAAGGCGGCGCAAAGCTCTGCGGCAATCCGCTCTACCTGGCGAATGCGCTGGGCAAACTGCAGGTGGCCAACCAGCGCTCGCCAATGCCAAACGTCAACCCGACGACCGCCCACATGTTCATCGTCAGCCCTCTGACCGGCAGCAGCTTCGCCTCGCTCTTCTCCACACATCCGCCGGTAGAAGAGCGGATTGCCCGCCTGGAGCAGATGGCAATGTAAACGCCCAAACGTTCCCCTCCCTCCGCTTGCGGGGGGAGGGGTCAGGGGTGGGGAGCCATTTTCTTGCAGTTTTTCAGGAGATCCACCTTGCCCGATTCACGAGACAGAATTTTCCACAATGCCCGCGCCCTGCGTAAAAATCAGACCCCTGCCGAACGCTTGCTGTGGAATACCTTGCGCAAACAGAACCTTGGAAAAAAGTTCCGCCGTCAGCACCGCATTGGCAATTACATTGTGGATTTTTACTGCCCGGAAATAAAACTGGCCATTGAGATCGATGGCGGGCAACACAATACTGAAACATCCCAACAATACGACGAAAACCGTACCTGCTTTTTGCAGGAGAAGGGAATTAGGGTGCTTCGTTTCTGGAATAACGAGGTGTTGCAACAAACGAAAAGCGTACTTGAGGTGTTGTGGCGCGAAGTGAATCAGGAGTAGCGTTGCATCCTTGCATCATTTCTCCAACCCTTCTCCCCATCCCTAACCCTTCCCCCCTAAAGGAGGGAAGGGAATAGAAGAAAGGAAAAAACTTCATGATGCTGAAACGCTGGATACTTTTGGGAGCGGCCTTCCTGCTGCTGGCCTGTCCTCCGCTTGCGCGGGCGGATACCATACGCAACAGCCGGGGCAACGTCATTGGCCGGATTGAGTCAAACGG
>JAFZPK010000174.1 GCA_017552515.1 Deltaproteobacteria bacterium
CCAGCTTTTGCCGCCGACGCCATCATGGAGGCGGTCGAAGCGGAAATCCCGCTGGTGGTCTGCATCACCGAAGGGATCCCGGTGCTCGACATGGTAAAGGTTAAACGCTACATGGAAGGCAAAAAGACCCGGCTTATCGGTCCCAACTGCCCCGGAATTATCACGCCCAACGAATGCAAAATCGGCATTCTGCCCGGCTATATCTACAAGCCGGGGCCGGTGGGTGTCATTTCCCGCAGCGGCACGCTGAACTACGAGGGTGTCTGGCAGCTCAGCAACCGCGGCCTGGGGCAGTCCACATGTCTTAGAATGGGCGGAGATCCGGTCAACGGCACCGGTTTCATCGACGCGCTGAAACTGTTCGAGGCGGATCCGGACACCGAGGCGGAGCTGATGATCGGCGAGATCGGCGGCACGGCGGAAGAAGAAGCGGCGTACTTCATCCGTGACAACATGACCAAACCGGTTGCGGCTTTCATCGCCGGTGTAACCGCCCCGCCCGGCAAACGGATGGGGCATGCCGGCGCCATCATCGCGGGCGGCAAAGGCACCGCCGCGGAGAAGATAGCGGTGCTGGAGGAATGTGGCGTCAGCGTGGCGCATTCACCGGCCGCCATGGCGGACGCGCTGCTGAAGATCTACCATCCGTAGATCTTCCGTTCTCCGTAAACGATCTTGACATCGAGTGGAGAAAGCCCTATAACGCGATTCGACAATTTGGGGGTGTGGCTCAGCTGGGAGAGCGCCTGCTTCGCATGTAGGAGGTCAGGGGTTCGAATCCCCTCATCTCCACCATCAAAAAATGAGGCACTGTTCAAAATATTGACAGTGCCTTGTTTTTTAGCAGTATTTCCCGTCAGTCCATACCTTTCAGCATTTCCCTTATAACTGTTTGATTTTCCATAAGGATTTTTCATGACCTCTCCGGCTACAGACAAAGTTCCGGCTTGCGGCGATTCTCACGGTTTTGATCTGCTGGTCGTGCTGGGTCCGACCGCTTCGGGAAAAACCAGGCTGGGGGTCGCGCTCTGCAAGGAGCTCTCCGGCGAGATCATCTCCGCGGATTCCCGGCAGGTCTACCGCGGCATGGACATCGGCACCGGCAAGGATCTGGAGGAGTACGGCGATATCCCGGCGCATCTGCTGGACATCGCCGAACCGGGCGAAGAGTTCAACCTGTTCGCCTTCCAACGCCTCTGCCTGCAAAAAATCGAAGAGATCCGCAGGCGCAACCGCCTGCCAGTCATAGTCGGCGGCACCGGGCTCTACATTGACGCCATTCTGCGCCGCTACCGTCTGGCGGAGGTGCCGATCAATCCGGAGCTACGCGCCCGTCTGGAAAAGCTGGATACCGGAACCCTGGCTGAACTGCTGCTGCAAAGCCATCCCGCGCAGCACAACACCACCGATCTCTGCAACCGTGAACGCATCCTCCGCGCGCTGGAGATCGCGCTGGGCGAGGCAAAAGAACCTGTTTTGCCGGACTTTCCGGAGTTTTCTCCTCTGGTGCTGGGCATCCGCTGGCAACGGGAAACCCTGAAGGAACGCATTGCCATACGCCTGCGGGAGCGCCTGCAGCAGGGCATGATTGAGGAAGTGGCCGGACTGTCCAGGAAGGTTCCTTTTGAGGTGCTGGAACGTTACGGTCTGGAGTACCGCTTCGTTTCGTGGTTTCTTCAGGGCAAACTTTCCCATGAAGAGATGTACCAGCAGCTGCTGCACGCGATCTGCGACTTTTCCAAGCGCCAGATGACCTGGTTCCGGCGCATGGAGCGCCTCGGCGTCGTCATCCACTGGCTGGATGGCGAAGATGATCCTCTTGCGGCCGCGCGGCGCATTATTGAAGCAAGGTAAGATGTTCCAGGTAACGGATGAAAAATCTTTTCGCTTTTGAATCTGCCGCGAAGCCTAAAATATATTTGGGGAAAAGTAGGGGCGACCCTGCGTGGTCGCCCACATCATCCCCATACCAATAATTGAGCAATGAAAGAGACGGTTTATTCATGTCGAATATCCGATTCAACCGTCAATCCATTCGATTACGAAATTATGACTACACCCAGTCCGGTTTTTATTTCATTACCATCTGTGCCCAGAACCGGTACCATTATTTCGGCGAGATCGTAGGGGCGACCCTGCGTGGTCGCCCAAATAATCCCCATACCATGATCGAACAATGGCTATTCGAAATGGAACATAAATTTCACGATGTCAAAATCGGTCCACACGTGATTATGCCAAATCACATACATTTCATTATCGAAAAAACGGGGGACGGTTTGGTGGGCGACCACATAGGGTCGCCCCTACAAAACGCTGTGGATTGTGCAGAAAAACACATTTCCGGCGATCATTCATCAGGCAACCACGCAGGGTCACCCCTACGGAATATCGTGGGATGGTTCAAGACGATGACTACCAATGAATATATTCGGAATGTTAAACTTGGTCTGTATGAACCGTTTGAAAAAAGGCTGTGGCAACGGAATTATTACGAACACATTATCCGAGACAAACGGGAATATTATAAAATTGTTGAATACATACAGAACAACCCCGCAAGATGGGAACAGGACAGCATGTATACAGAACCATCTCATCCCTGAACAAACACATTCATTCTCTTCAAAGAAGAGTTCCTTTGACCAGATAGCAAAGTTCTCTGACCGGGGCAATCTTACCGTTTCCCGAAAACCACAGGCAAGTTTAGGTCATTTAGGCAAACCCCATCAAAAAGGCGGCGGAAAACATCGTTCTCCGCCGCCTTCAAACATTCGAAAGATTTGTCCGCATCCCCTACTCGAACAGATTCAGCTGCAAGCGGCTTTCCAGCCGGGGAAATTTTACCGGGTAATCGCCGCTGAAGCAGGCATCGCAAAACGCGCAGCCATCCTGCAGACAACAGGCCTTCAGCATTCCCTCCCGGGACAGATACCCCAGGGTGTCGGAACCTATGCAGCGGTTGATCTCTTCCACACTGTGGGAAGAGGAGATCAGTTCCTTGCGGTCGGGGGTATCAACACCATAAAAGCAGGGGAACGAGGTCGGCGGGCTGGAGATGCGCATATGCACTTCTTTGGCGCCGGCATCGCGTATCATTTTGACAATTTTGTATGAGGTTGTGCCGCGCACGATGGAGTCATCCACCAGCACCACCCTTTTTCCGGCGATAACGTCACGCACCGGATTCAGCTTCAGCTTGACGCCGAAGCTGCGGATCGACTGGGTCGGTTCGATAAAGGTCCGCCCCACGTAGTGGTTGCGGGTCAGGCCCATATGGAACGGAATGCCGGACTCCTCGGCAAAACCGATGGCCGCAACCGTGCCGGAGTCGGGCACGGGCACCACCACATCGGCCTCCACCGGACATTCGCGCGCCAGCTGCCGTCCCAGCTCCCTGCGCACCGTGTAGACCTGCCGGCCGAATACATCACTGTCCGGACGGGCGAAGTAGACATATTCAAACACGCAGGGCGAAGGCGCGGACGGCTGCAGCTCGAAGGAATGCAGGCCAGTTTCGTCTATCTGCACAATCTCGCCCGGAGCCACTTCCCTGAGGAAACGCGCCTCGATGAAATCCAGGGCGCAGGTTTCCGACGACACCACATAGGAGCTGCCCAGACGCCCCAAAACCAGCGGATGGAAGCCGTTGGGATCTCGCACCGCCAACAGTTGCTTGTCCGTCATCAGCAGCAGGCAGTAGGCGCCCTTTATTTTTTTTGCGACGTTGCGGAGCCGCTCCAGCAGCGAGTCCTCCCGATCGCGTGCCAGCAGGTGGATAATCACCTCGGTATCGGTGGTCGTGCTGAAAATCAGGCCCTCCCGCCCCAGTTCCTCGCGCAGTTCCTGCGAATTGACCAGATTGCCGTTATGGGCCACTGCCAGACTACCTCGGTAGTAATCCACCAGTATCGGCTGGCAGTTCTTGGCGCCGGAATCGCCCACGGTGGAATA
>JAFZPK010000175.1 GCA_017552515.1 Deltaproteobacteria bacterium
GCTTTCTTCGATAAAGGGTGCCATTCTGTGGATACCCGATCCACGACGTTCTCACTGGCACTGTTCAGAAGTTCGACGAGGACGCACAGCACACAGGGCAATGCCAAGAGTATGCGCTCCCCCCAATCCGCCCCGAAGACGAAAGCCGAAGGAATGCCCACGGCCGAAAGAATCGCTATTTGCCGAAAGGCCTCTTCATCCCGCCAAGCGGTGAGATATCCAGAGAATGAATAGCGTGTGGCATTCAGAAGGCGCGGAAGGCCTCGCTTGCCTTTCATTTCGTTGCGCATGGAGTCTTGTTGCCGGAATGCCGCCTTGTTTACAGGGGAATTCTCATTAGCCATGTATGGATCTATAGCCCTGCATTCGCCAAAAGGAAAGTTGGGCCTTTTGACGCCCGTCATCGCCCCTGCGTTCATAGTCGATGCTTACACTCATGCTTGCCCTGCAACCGAAAAAGACCTATGGTTGCAGTATGACTACTGAACGAAAGCCCATAAACCGCCTCAACGACGTCCTCATGAAATACGTTTTCGCCGACAACGAGCGAAAGCATATCACGTTGTCCCTGATCAACGCCGTTTTTGCTCTTGAGGGAACGCCGCCTCTCGTCGATTTCACTTTCAGAGATCGGGAAATCAGCCCGGACAACATGGAGGGCAAGGAATCGCAGCTGGATATCCTGGGCAGCTGTTCAGACGGAACGGTTGTCAATGTTGAAGTACAGGTCGACCGGCTTAATTCCATGGGCAAACGATCTTTGTACTATTGGAGCCGTCTGTACAACCAGCTTCGCAGGGGCAAGCCGTACGGAGAACTTCCCCGCACTGTCTGCATCAACCTGCTGGCCTTCAACCTGTTTACCGATGCAGAGCTTTCTTCGGACTGGCACAGCTGCTTTGCCGTGGTGAACAAGAGGCGGCCGGAACACCTCTTGACGGAAGACTTGGAAATTCATTTCTTGGAACTGCCAAAATGGGAACGGCTCCGCCGTCAAAAAGCAGATTATTCAGCCATTGACAAATGGCTGGCTTACTTCTCCCGCTCCACTACGCCGGAGCAAATGGAGGAACTCGCCATGAGTGAAGCCATCATTCGAGACGCATTGCAGGCAGAGCATCGCTTCATGCAGGATCCTAATCTTGTCACGGCCTATGACCAAGCAGAAAAGGCTCGGCTTGATCGTATCGCCCGCGAAGAATACCTACTCGACCAAGGTCGGAAGGAAGGACTGGAAGAGGGGCAACATACAGGCATTCGAAAAGTAGCACTTACTATGCTTGGCATGAATATGCCCATTGATGAAATTGTTGCGATAACCGGCTTGCCACAGTCTGAAATAATGGAGCTACAGAAGGGCTCGTGAGCCTGATTTTCGCTCTAATTCGGAAACGGTTTCGGAAACGGTTTATCCAGTTTTACCCGATTTGACTCCAGTTAATTCAGTGGGATACGGTGCCATTCAGGTGCAAATTCGCCCTTTCACGCCGTCAACAGCGGTTCAAATCCGCTTGGGGACGCCACCAAAAAAATCAGGCAGTTACGATAAAAATCGTAGCTGCCTTTTCTTTTGCTGTGCTAACCTATTGCTAACCACCTGCGTAATCGTTGGCGGAAGCGGATTTTCGGGGTTTTCCCCTTTTTCACATTCGGTTAGCACTCGGTTAGCAAGAAACCTTTTGCCCTGCTTCAGGCCAGGACAGAGCTCCATATAACCCCTCTTATGTTCCTACTCCATTATTGCATAGCTGCCCACCACGGGTGATACTGCACAGCCATCCCCGCAACTACCGGCTGTCCAATACATGGCGTCAATAGACGCCATGATTTTCCCTGGGAAGCCTTTTCAATTCGCAGGAACGGATCATCCCACGCATGGTGCGAAATGCAGAATTTCCCCACGTGCGTTGGAATCAGCGCCGCGGCCTTAAGTTCATCTGCCGCCCGAGCGGCCTCTTCGGGGACCATATGCACATATTTCCAGCGATCATTGTACTGGCCCATATCCAACAGGACCAGATCCATGGGGCCGCGGCTTCTGCCGATTTCAGCGAAATGCGGCCCATAGCCGCTGTCGCCGCTGAAAAACACCCTGCGCTTTCCAGACTGCAGCACTACTCCCGCCCAAAGCGTGCGGTTGCGCCTGAAAAGCCGCCCCGAAAAATGTCTTCCCGGGGTGAGGTCAACTCTCAATTCATCGAATGAAAAGGAATCGCCCCAGTCGCCTTCGCGTATCTTCTCCCGCGAAAAGCCGAACCGCGCCAGATGCGCTCCCGTGCCAAGTCCGCATACCACTTGGCTAATGCGAGGTTCAAGCGCGGCAAGCGTTGGATAATCCATATGGTCCCAATGGTCATGTGAAATCACAAGGACATCGATGTCCGGAATGTCTTCCGGAAGATAAGGATTTGTTCCCGGAAAGGCCCGGATGGCAAATGGCACGGGAGAGGCGTATTCGCTCAGCACGGGATCAATCAGTATGCGCTTGCCGCCCAGATGCAGATAGAACGAGGAATGTCCGAGCCAGACAACCATATCCTGCATGCGGTCGGTATGCCCAAGCTTCTCCTTTACCGTCGGCAGCGGCCGTGACGGACGAAGTCGCTCTTCATTCCTGAAAAGGAAATACAGCCAGGTTCCAGCTATATTCCCGTCTTCAACCATGAGCGGCGTAGGCAGCTCGTTCTGAAACACGCCGTCCACGCAGTGCGGGGATCTCACAAGCCTTTCTAGCTCCTCCCCTTCCGGCAGCGCTCCAAATTTCGCGCTCCGGCA
>JAFZPK010000020.1 GCA_017552515.1 Deltaproteobacteria bacterium
TCTGAGCTCGCGGGTTTCTTTTTTCAGGGCATCCCGTTCCTCTCTCAGAAGGATGTTGTGCCCACGGAGACGTAACAGCTCGCGACCACTTTCAGTATCCAGCCCTTGCGACAACATACACACCCTCCTGTAGAAATATTCCCGTTTTTCCCAAGTCTACAAAGAAGAGACACACTTAAAGGCCCATAAACCTCCCACCGCCCTCACGGCGAAATTCCTGACGTCCTTTTGCCCACATGCCCCGCCGCTGCTGCCGGGCATCTCTTTCCGCATCCAGAAACTCATCCCTTCGCGAAAATGAAAATTTGGTGAACGCTGTCGCCAGGCCTTCTTCCAGAAGCATGCGGTTGAGCATCCGGCCATCCGGCAGCCAGACGTAGGCCAACCAGCGTCCATACTGATCCTTGTTTTCGGCACCCAATTCCAGCGTCACCTGCTTGTGCAGGGCATGCTTGATATTGAAATGCAATGCTTGTCTGCCAATCTGCCGCAATGTTTTGCGATCGACGCCACGCCGCATATAGTAATAGTCACGATACTCCGTATCGCCCAGCTCCGGCGTATCAATCCCCAGCAGACGAACTTTTCCCACATTCTGCACCGTGATGGTATCGCCATCATGGATCCGCGACACCACACCGGATAATTCCCGGCACTCGGCCGATACAATACCTGCCAGTACCAGAACAACAAACCACGCAAACACCCATGCAAACCTTGTCTTCATTCCCGCCCCCACAACACTCGGGCAAAAAATCCCATAAGAAAGCCCCACGCCAAATTGACAAAAAGCGTGATAAACGGCGTCATGTACCCCAGTCCCAATCCCAGCATGCCATGTGGCGTACGCTGCGGAAACAGGAAAAACAGCTGAAAGGCCGTTGGCAAAAGCGCCACCAATAACCCCTTACGCGCCCAGCGACGACGGGCGGAACGTACCGTAAAAAAATAGAGGAGCCCCCATAACCCGCCGATTATCATATGCGGGCAAAGCCATTCCATCTTGAAAACCGCTCCCGTGATCCCCGGCACCGTAATACCCCGCAGGCCCAACAGAGCTAACAGGACGCCAATCACAAGAGCGGCCAACAGACCGCCGCAAAAACAGGTAGCCAACAACGCTCCGCTCCGCTGTTCCTCTTCCCGTTCCTGATTAATGATGCGATATACCTGCTGTTCTGCCATAGTCCCCCCTTTGGAAAATCCTTTAAAAAGTGTCGGATTTGTCGCTTACGGCATCATCGGTGCGAACATATTTCGGTCGCGCGTCCATCCTCATGGATATTCCTATAAAAAAAGCGGCAAAAGCGCCGCCTTTTTCTGAAGTTTTTACCACTTGTTATATTTGATGATCCTTGAAACGGCTTCTTCCGCATCCGCGCGATCACCAAAAGCCGACAGACGGAAAAAGCCCTCGCCACTGGGGCCGAAACCGCTGCCCGGCGTCCCGACCACGTGGCACCCCGCCAGCAGTTTGTCAAAAAACTCCCAACTGCTCAGATTTGCCGGTGTTTTCATCCACAGGTACGGCGCATTCACCCCACCGTAGACCGTAAAGCCGGCCTTACCCAGGCCGGAACGGATAATTCGCGCATTTTCCATGTAATAGGCGATAATCTCCCGGGTCTGTTTCCAGCCTTCCGGTGAATAGACCGCAGCAGCAGCTCTTTGTACCGGATAGGAAACGCCGTTGAACTTGGTGGATTGCCGACGGTTCCATAACTTATTGAGCGGTATCTTTTCGCCTTTTGCAGTACGCGCCATCACACCATCCGGAATCACGGTGAAGGCACATCGCACACCGGTAAAACCCGCCGTTTTGGAAAAGCTGCGGAATTCCAACGCGCAGTGTTCAGCGCCGGGAATCTCGTAAATGCTGTGCGGAATTGCCGGATCGGTAATATAAGCCTCGTAGGCGGCATCAAAGAAGAGCAGAGCGTCCGTTTGCAAGGCGAAATCGACCCATTTCTTCAGGACCTCGCGGGACGCAACCGCACCGGTAGGATTGTTGGGGAAACAGAGATAAATAATATCGGCGCGTTCTGACGGCAAATCCGGGAGAAAACCATTCTCCTCCAGGCAGGGCATATAGATCAAACCCTGATAGTACCCTTTCTCATCGGCTTCGCCGCTGCGCCCGATCATCACATTGGTATCATTGTAAACCGGATAGACCGGATCGCCCAGCGCCACCCGGTTGTCGAGGGCCAAAATATCCAGGATATTGGCCGTATCGCACTTGGCACCGTCAGAAATGAATATTTCTCCTCCATTCAGTGTCACGCCCAGCGGTTTGTACACCTTTTCAATCAGGGTCTCGATCAGGAAAGGATAGCCCTGCTCGGGACCATACCCGTGAAAGGTTTCCTTGCGTCCCAGATCATCCACTGCCGCATGAAAAGCCTCCAAAACCGCCGGTGGCAGCGGCTGGGTCACATCGCCTATGCCAAGACGGATAATTTTCGCCTCCGGATGTTCCTGCGCGAAAGCTTTCACCCGCCGGCCGATTTCCGGAAAGAGGTACCCCGCTTTCAGCTTCAAATAATTGTCATTGATTCTGGCCATTTCTCGTCTCTACCATCCTTCTTGTTCTTGAGCAAGACACCCGACGTGTCATGTTATGTTGAATCCCGTGCTTCCACCCTCATTTGATGCCCAGCACATCCTGCATATCGTAAAGTCCCGGCGCTTGTCCAGACAGCCAGAGCGCCGCCCGCACCGCGCCACGGGCGAACATGTCGCGGGTCATGGCTCGATGGGTCAGTTCGATACGCTCTCCCATGCCAATGAAGTAGACCGTATGTTCGCCGACTATATCTCCGCCACGCAGGGCCTGGATGCCAATCTCGTCGCGGGTACGTTCCCCGGTCTGACCATGACGGCTGTACACCGCAGATGAGGCAAGATCTCTTCCCAAAGTCTCCGCAACAACCTCGCCCATGCGCAGGGCAGTCCCGGAGGGGGCATCCTTTTTCCTGTTGTGATGCATCTCCAGAATTTCCACCTCGAAATCCGGTCCCAGCACCTTGGCCAATTCTTTCAGCATCCGCAGACAGACATTGACGCCCACACTCATATTGGGCGCAAAGACCACCGGAATTTCACGAGATGCGTCCTGAAGCTCCTTTTTCTGCTCCGCATTCAGCCCGGTCGTGCCAATAACCATGGGAACTTTCCGTGCGCGGCAGAACGCCAGATGCGCCATCGTTGCATCAACCGCGCTGAAATCAATCAGCACCGCATCATCCGCAAATGCCGCATCCAGCGAATCGACCAGTGGCACGCCCAGCGCGCCTCCTCCATCAAGCAGACCCGCATCCTCGCCCAAATGAGGATGCCCAGCGCATTCAACCGCACCTGCCAGCACTGCATCGGATGTTTCGCGAATCGCCGCAATCAGACGTTTTCCCATCCGCCCAGCCGCGCCTGCAACCACCATCTTGACCATTGTCCGTCCCCTTTTGTTGTCCGTCCTTCCAAACGGACTGTCATTACCCTGTCAGATCAGCCGATACTTGCGCAAGATCTGGCTCAACTTCTCGCGGTTGCCGGCAGAAAGCGAAGAAAGCGGCAGCCGCAACACTTCGCCGCATTTCCCCATCATGGCCGCAGCCGTTTTCACGGGAACAGGATTGGATTCAAGAAACATTGCCCGATGGATGGGCAAAAGCTCAAGGTGCAGTTTGCGGGCCTCTTCCCAGCGGCCTTCGTTGACTGCTGCCACCAAAGCCTTGACTTCCCTCGGCATAATATTGGCGGTTACGGAGATGACACCCTTGGCGCCACAAGCCATCATGGGAAAGGTCAAAAAATCGTCGCCGGAAATCACATCAAGCTTATCACCCGCTCCGGCGATAATTTCGCTGATCTGGGTCAGATTGCCGGAAGCCTCCTTGATGGCGACAATGTTGGGTATCTCCGCCAATCGCAAAACCGTTTCCGCCGTCATGTTGATACCGGTGCGCCCCGGCACGTTGTAGAGCACCTGCGGCAGATGCACCCGATCGGCAATCTGCCGGTAGTGCAGATACAGCCCCTCCTGACTGGGCTTGTTATAGTAGGGCGTGACCAGCAGCACACCGTCTGCTCCCAGTTCCCGGGCACGCTGGCTAATGTCTATCGCTTCGTGGGTGGCATTGGAACCGGTACCAGCCAGCACGGGGCGCCGCCCATTCACCTGCTCGACGCAGGCGCGAATAACCCTGTCGTGTTCGCCATAGCTCAAGGTGGCCGATTCACCGGTAGTGCCGCAGGGCACCAGCACATCCGTGCCATTTTCAATCTGGAATTCGATGAGTTCCCGGTAGGTGTGCTCATCGAAACGCCCCTCGTTGTCAAACGGGGTTATCAGCGCGACCATGGATCCCCTAAACATACTTTTGCCTCCGTTCAGTCACGAAAAAAATTTCTTGCGATAAAAGATTGCAAGAAACGGAAAATAAAGAGGCTTTTTCCGTTTCAAAGCGTCAGATATCCTCCGGAATGGTCTCGCCACGCACCAGATCTTCGAAGGTTTCACGCTGTCGTACCGTCATGACTCTTTCACCCTGAACCATGATCTCCGGCACCCGGGGCCGGCTGTTGTAGTTGGAGCTCATGGTAAAGCCATAGGCACCGGCAGAGGTAACCGCTATCAGATCGCCCGTTTCGAAGGCCGGAATTTCACGATCCTGCGCCAGAAAATCACCGGATTCGCAAATCGGCCCAACCACATCCGCTACCATCGTGCCCCGTTCGTCCACGCTGCGATCCACTGCCATTAAACCGTGGTAGGAGCCGTAGAGCGAGGGACGTATGAGATCGTTCATCCCCGCATCGGTGATGACGAACGTCTTGATCTCTCCCTTTTTGACATAGAGCGTCCGGCAGACCAGAATCCCGGCGTTGCCCACCAATACCCGTCCAGGTTCGAACACCAGCGTCACGGACAAATCGCTGGTCGCCTTTTGAATTGCGGCGGCATAATCTTCCAGATCGGGCGGCATCTCGTTGTTGTAGGTGATGCCCAGTCCACCGCCCAGATCAAGATAGCGCAGATCCGCGCCTTCGGCTTTGAGCGTACTGACCAGCGTGCGAATCTTGGCGATGGCGTCCACAAACGGGGAAAGGCTGGTCAACTGACTGCCGATATGGCAATCCACACCAACAACCTGGATATGCGGCAAACTCTGCGCCCGTTGATATTCTTCCAGCGCCTGAGCAATGTTAATGCCAAACTTGGCCTTCTTCATGCCGGTTGAAATATAGGGATGGGTCTGCGGATCAACATCCGGATTGACTCGCAATGCAATGGGCGCCTTCACTCCCAATGTTCCGGCTACCTCGTTGATCTTTTCCAGCTCGGCTGCGGATTCCACATTGAACATCATGATACCGTTTCGCAGTGCCGCGATGATCTCGTCTTCCGTTTTGCCTACTCCGGAATAGACAATTTTTCCCGGATCACAGCCAGCCCGGAGTGCACGAAACAGCTCTCCTCCAGAAACGATATCAACACCCGCCCCAGCGTTGACGAACACCTTCATCACCGCCAGATTGCTGTTGGCCTTGGCCGAAAAACAGACCAAATGAGGCACCGCAGCAAAAGCCTTTTGGAAATGCCGGATGTGGCGTGCAAGCGTGGCGTGAGAATAAAGATAAAATGGCGTGCCTACCTTTTGGGCAATTTCCTTGACTGCCACATCCTCGCAGTACAGATCATTTTCCCTGTAGTTGAAATGATTCATTGTCACCTCGATTGTGGGAGCACTTCCGTCCGCAGCCCGACGCGCTCCCTTTCAGATCTTTTTCGTTTTCTAGAAACTGGAGACCACATCCGTTGAATCCGCGCTTTCAATACGCTGACCGTTCACCCGCCATACCGAGCGAACAGTGTACACATATTCACCAGCTGAGATATTGCGATCCATGAACGCGCTATCCAGGCAAACCACATCGTTGATGGGATTAGACGGAACCGCCTCCCCCACCCTGCGGCGATAAATGTTGTAGCCAACAAAATCCGCCGTGCGCTGCTGCTCCGTCAGCGGAGTCCAATGCACCCGCACACCTTCCGTGCGATGTTCTACCATGGGATGGATCGGTACCGGAGGAGCAGCGGCAAAAACCAGATCCACCGATGCCGCATCGCTGCGGCCGCTGGCCGTAACCGAGACTATCCGATACCGATAGCCGGTATCAGTCACAGGAGGCCTGTCCTTAAAAGTCAGGCGATCATCCTCCCGCACCACATCTTCCAGGTACTCCAGATCCACATCGCGCAAGGGCACGTCCGAAGCGGCGCACTCGACGCAACCGGTGTCAGGAGCAAAACTGTCCCGGTACAGATCAAAACCCCGCAAATCCGTTAATGGCGCCCCATCTTCGCGCGTTTTTGGCACATTCCACGAAATCAGCACCGTTGAGCCAATCTGGCGGGCACTCACATGAGAAGCAGATGCCGGCAACTGGCGCAAAGGCGGCCGGATCGGCCCCCGGACTCCGCAACCGGCCAAAAACATCAGAAAGCCCAGCGCCACAACGCTCCAGCGCTTTCCCGTCTTCCTCATGCCAACTCCCGTCTTGCCCGCTCAATTTCCCGGCGCACCGCTTCACGTGCCGTTCCGCCGGTAGCCGAACGTGCATTCACCGATGCCTCCAGCGTAACGCATTCATAAATATCTTCGCCGATCATCGGGGAAAAGCGCTGGTACTCCGCAAGCGTCACTTCGGGCAGCGTCTTGTTCTGTTCCACGCAGAAACGCACGATCTTGCCCACCACCTCATGCGCGGCGCGAAACGGCAGCCCCTTGCGCACCAGGTAGTCGGCGATATCGGTCGCCGTGGAAAATCCGCTTCCCGCCGCTTTCCTCATGTTCTCCGCATTGACCGTCATGGCGGCAATCATGGCGGCAAAGATCTTCAAACTGCCCAGCAGAGTGTCCAGCGTATCAAACAGCGGTTCCTTGTCTTCCTGCATGTCCTTGTTGTACGCCAGCGGCAGCGCCTTCATTACGGTCAAAAGCGCCAGCAGATTGCCGTAAACCCGTCCGGTCTTGCCCCGAATCAGCTCAGGCACATCCGGATTCTTCTTCTGCGGCATAATGGAACTGCCGGTGCAGAAGGCATCCCCCAAATCGACGAACGCGAAATTCGCGCTGGACCACAAAACCAGTTCCTCTGCCAGCCTGGAGAGATGCATCATGACCAGGGCCGCATTGGCGTTGAACTCGATGGCGAAATCACGGTCGGAAACCGCATCGAGACTGTTGCGCGCCACCTCGGCAAAACCCAGTTCTTCCGCGACAAATTCCCGATCAATGGGGAAGGTCGTACCCGCCAGAGCGCCCGCCCCGAGGGGCAGCACGTTGATGCGCCCCAGCGTTTCGGAGAAACGCTGCAGATCACGGCGCAGCATCTCAAAATAGGCCATGAGATGATGCGAAAACAAAATGGGCTGCGCCGTCTGCAAATGGGTAAAACCGGGCATAACAACATCCAGATGGCGCTCCGCCTGTTCGAGCAGCGCCATCATCAGGCCCCGCAAGGCCTCCCGCACCGTTTCCACGCCCTCGCGCAGGTAAAGACGGATATCCAGCGCCACCTGATCGTTGCGGGAGCGCGCGGTGTGCAGCTTGCCGCCCACCGCGCCAATACGTTCGGTCAGACGGGCTTCGATATTCATGTGAATATCTTCCAACGCCACCGAAAAGTCGAAATTGCCCGCCTCAATATCTGCAAGAATGGCCCGCAATCCGGTGACAATCTGCTCCTTTTCGGCTTCAGTGACAATACCCTGCCGCGCCAGCATGGTAACATGGGCAATGGAGCCCTCGATATCGTGACGGTAAAGCCGCTTGTCAAAGCCGATGGAAGCTGTGAATTCCTCGACAAACTTGTCGGTGGGCTGGGTAAAACGTCCCTGCCAGGGTTTGGTCGTCATGGCGCCTCACCGCTGCTTGGCCAGCAGGCCCTGGATCCGCAGCCGCAAGGCGTTGATCCGGATAAAGCCGCCGGCATCCGCCTGGTTGTAGACATTATCCGCCTCGAAAGTGGCGAATTCCGGATCGTAGAGGGAATCCGTCTCGGACTTGCGGCCCACTACCTTGCAGGAACCCTTGTAAAGTTTAACTCTTGCCACACCGTTGACCCGCTGCTGGGTCTCATCGATCAGGGCCTGCAGCATGACCCGCTCCGGCGCAAACCAGAAACCGTTGTAGATCATTTCGGCATAACGCGGTACCAGTGAATCGCGCAGATGCACCACCTCGCGATCCAGCGTGATCGATTCCACCGCACGATGCGCCTCTTCCAAAATGGTGCCGCCCGGGGTTTCATACACTCCGCGGCTCTTCATGCCCACGAAACGATTTTCCAGCAGATCGACACGGCCAACGCCATGTTTGCCGCCCAGTTCATTGAGTTTGGTCAAAAGCGCCGCCGGCGTCAGACGTTCACCGTTGATGGCCACCGCATCGCCCTTTTCAAACGCGATTTCCACATATTCCGGCTTGTCGGGAGCCTTTTCCGGGCTGACCGACAGCACAAACATCTCCTCCTGCGGTTCAGCCCAGGGATCTTCCAGAATTCCCCCTTCGAACGAAATGTGCAACAGGTTGCGGTCGCTGCTCCACGGACGCTTTTTGCTCACCGGCACTTCAATGCCGTGTTTGCGCGCATAGTCGATCAGATCTTCGCGGCTTTTGAAATCCCATTCCCGCCACGGCGCTATCACCCGGATGGAGGGATCGAAATAATAGTAACCCAGTTCGAAGCGGACCTGATCGTTTCCCTTGCCGGTTGCTCCGTGCGAAACCGCATCGGCGCCTTCCGCCGCAGCGATCTCCATCTGCCTCTTTGCAATAAGCGGCCGGGCAATGGAAGTTCCCAGGAAATAGCGCCCCTCATAGAGCGTATTGGCACGGAACATAGGAAAGACGAAATCCCGTACAAACTCTTCCTTCAGATCCTCAACAAAGCACTTGCTCGCGCCGGTACGGGCGGCTTTGTCCGGAATATGTCCCAGTTCTTCGCCCTGCCCCACGTCAGCAGCAAAAGCAATAACCTCGCAGCCATAGCGCTCAATGAGCCAACGCAGAATAATGGATGTATCCAGGCCGCCGGAATACGCCAACACGACTTTTTTGACTTCCTTCTCCCCCGCACACGCCATATGTCACATCTCCTTTTGCAAGACTTGAAAAATTGAAAATGAAAGCCCAACAGTATGTTTTTAATACGCTTTGAAACGTTTTTTTCTTTTCAGACATGGATCACCCGGCTGTGCGCGATAAAGTCGTGCAAGCCGCGCCTGTCGGCACGCAACGCGGCCGGCAAATACCCAAGAAACAACGGCAATGCCGAAAACAGTTTCATGCTTTCCCGTAAAAAAGCCCGGACATATCCCATTTCAAGGCCATCCATACGGATCACCTTGAGATGCAGCATCATTTTGCCCGGCGTCTGCCCACAACAGCCGGTGAAAAAGCCAAAGTAGGCCCACAGAACGACATACCCCATCCATTCTCCCCAGTATGCGGCGGCCTCCTCCTCACCTCCCAGAACAATCGCACAAAGTTCCAGAAGATATTTCATCCCTGCCAAAAGCAGGCAGACTAAAAGTATGTCCAGCATCAGAGCGACAAAACGCAACCAAAAACCGCCGGGGACGATTCCGGGAGCAGACGACGCTTCTCCCGCTGTCCCA
>JAFZPK010000176.1 GCA_017552515.1 Deltaproteobacteria bacterium
CCGTCAGCCGTTCCCTGAAGAGCAGGCGGGCAAACAGCGCCACCCAGACCGGCGCGGTATACTGAAGGATGATATCTGTCGCCGCTCCCGCCAGCTGAAAGGTGTACTGGGCGCAGGAGTAGAAGACGCCGAAGCCCCAGACGCCAAACAGCATGAAAAGCAGCGCATGCCGTGCCGGAATCCGCAGGGAGCCGGCAAAGGCGCAGTGCAGAAAAAAGGCTGCGCCGCCAAACACGCAGCGCCAGAAGGCACACTGTATGGGCGGCATGCCCTGCGCAAGACAGAACTTGCCGATAAGACCAAGAAAAGACCACAGCGTCGCCGTGGCCACAATCCACAAAAGACCTGCCGAATATGAGGTATTCCGGATCGTCATGAATATTTCCTAAAAACGCACTGCATCCCGCGCTCAAATACAGTTACTTCGGTTCTTCCTTCCGCAGGGTTTGCAGAATTTTCTCCATCCGCTCCAGATGTTCCCGAAGCCGGTCCATCTCCTGTTCCAGAGCGGCAATTGGAGCGTGCGCTTCCGTCTCTTTGCGCGGCAGGTCCCGTGTCATGCCCTGTTTCGTCTCGCCGATGGAATTCACCAGGAGACCAACCACAACATTCAGCATGATAAAGCTCGCCATAATCACAAAGGGCACAAAATAGAGCCAGGCCCAGGGATGAACCGCAATGACCGGACGGGCGATGCCGTGCGACCAGCTCTCCAGGGTCATGATCTGAAAGAGGGTGTACAGGCTCTTGCCGAGACTGCCGAAGTACTGGGGGAAGGTTTCGCCAAACAGGGCGACACCGATAACCGCAAATACGTAGAAGATGATGAAGAGCAGCGCCGCCGTCCAGAGTACGCCCGGCAGAGAGCGCACAATGGCTTCGGCGATGAGGCGCGTCTCCGAAAAAATCGAGATGATCCGGAAATCCCTGAAAGTCCGGACTATCCGGAGCAAACGGGCGACCTGCACCGGAACGGGCAGCAATGTGGTCGGTATCAGGGAAAGGAAGATGACAGTGAAATCGAAAACATTCCAGCCCTCCCTGAAATAGGCGCGGCGATAGGCCGTCAATTTCAGCGCGGTTTCAACGACATATACGCCCAGGCAGAAGGTATCAAATGTGGCCAGTACAGCGTCCCAGGGAGCCGCGGGGCCGGTGGTCCGAAACCCGATGGCTGCCGCGTTGGCAACAATGATCAGCGTCACGAACGTGCGAAAGGCGGAGGTTTCCACCAGCGTTTTCGCCCGGTTTTGCACATTCTCTCTCATGGCCTTCTTCCGTATTTCCCACACTCTGCAGCAAATGGCGGATGAAAAAAAAGGGCGGTTTCGATATTTCGAAACCGCCCACTTCTTTTATTGGCGTCCCCAAGCGGATTTGAACCGCTGTCGCCGGCGTGAAAGGCCGGTGTCCTAGGCCGAGCTAGACGATGGGGACAAAACATGGTGAGCCGCGTTGGAGTCGAACCAACGACCACCTGATTAAAAGTCAGGTGCTCTACCAACTGAGCTAGCGGCCCTCTGCAATCAACCCTATGTCTTATAATGACATTTTCCTGTGACGTCAACCTTTTTTGCCGGTTTCAAACGGATTTTGCACCTGAATGGTCTGATCACGGCGCGGACCCACGGAAATCAGAATGACCGGACAGCCGCTCAGCCCTTCAATCCGGGCAATGAAGCCCTGCGCCGCCGCCGGCAGCTGCTCCACCGCGGTCGCGCCGGAGATGTCGCAGTTCCAGCCGGGCAGCTCCTCCCAGACCGGAATACAGCGCGTCAACTGCCGGACATCGGACGGAAAATCTGTAATGGTCCGGCCATCCAGCTTGTAGGCAACGCAGATCCTGATTGTCTGCAGGGTGTTGAGCACATCCATCTTGGTCAGCGCCAGACCGGTCAGGCCATTGAGCTGGATGGCCTTTTTCAGGGCCACCATGTCCAGCCAGCCGGTACGACGGGGACGGCCGGTAGTGGCGCCATATTCATGGCCCTTGTGACGGAGCAGTTCGCCGGTTTCATCGTGCAGCTCCGTGGGGAAGGGACCTTCCCCCACCCGGGTGACATAGGCCTTGCAGACGCCGACCACCGCGTCGATGGCGCATGGCCCCACGCCGCTTCCGGTACAGGCGCCGCCAGCCACCGTCGAAGACGAGGTGACGAAGGGATAGGTGCCGTGATCGATATCCAGCAGCGTGCCCTGCGCGCCTTCGAACAGGATGCGCTTGCCGGCGGCAAGGCTTTCGTTGAGCAGGATGGAGGTATTGCCCAGATAGTGCTTCAGCTGCGCGCCGTAGGCCGTATACTCATCGTAGATCTCCTGCTCGTCCAGCGGCGCTTCCCCAAGGAATTTCTCCAGCAGGAAATTTTTCTCCGGCAGGATCTCGTGCAGCTTGGTGGCGAAGACTTCCGGATAGATCAGATCCTCCAGCCGGATGGCGCGCCGCCCGACCTTGTCCTCGTAGGCCGGACCGATACCGCGCCCGGTCGTGCCGATCTTGCGGCTGCCGGCACGTTTTTCCCGCGCCACGTCGATGGCGCGGTGATACGGCATGATGATGCTGACCGCCGGATCCACCACCAGCTGCCGGTCGTCCTGACAGTAGCCGCGGGCCCGCAGGGCCGCGATTTCCCCAAAGAACACCTTGGGATCCAGCACAACCCCGTTGCCGATAAAGCACCGTTTGCCCGGGTGCAGAATCCCCGAAGGAATGATGTGCATCACGGTGGTTTCCTCGCCCACCACCAGGGTGTGGCCGGCGTTGTTGCCGCCCTGGAAACGCACTACCTCGTCCGCATAGCCGGTATAGATATCAACGATCTTTCCCTTGCCTTCGTCCCCCCACTGGGAACCGATAATAACCACTGTGGACATAAACCGCTCTCCTCGCATTCAAGACTTTATGCTTTTCGGAGGGCGCGACGCGCCCCGAACCCGGATAAACCGGCTTTCCTCAAGAAACCGCTTTTTCGTCTTTTCTCACCTTTTCCCCAGGGAACCCA
The DNA here is from genome assembly GCA_017552515.1 of Deltaproteobacteria bacterium. Classification (GTDB taxonomy): domain Bacteria; phylum Desulfobacterota; class Desulfuromonadia; order Desulfuromonadales; family JAAYDE01; genus RGIG7977. The sequence continues at coordinate 3,000 of JAFZPK010000176.1, forward strand.
GGATACCACGAATAATCTGCCGCCCCAACTGGGTGCCGGCCGCCCGGGTGGCACTTTTCACCACGGAGGTGGCGATATCCGACCAGCCGCCCTTTTCCTTTTGGGACGCCGCCCGGCCTCCCTTCGGAGCCGGTTCCGGCGCCACGCGGCTGGCCAGCAGTTCGTAGGCCGACTCGCGATCCACGCTTTCCCGGTAATACCGATCCAGCATGGAACGGCGCACCGCGTCGTTCACCTCCCGCTCATCTAGCGGCGCCATACGGCTTACGGGCGGATAGAGCAGGGCGCGCTCCACCGGCTGCGGGATGC
>JAFZPK010000177.1 GCA_017552515.1 Deltaproteobacteria bacterium
GAAAGCGTGGTCAGCAGTTTGCACAGATTTATCCGCTCGGACTGTATCTCTTCGCTTGCCTCCAGAATGGACAGATCGAGCAGCGTTTTAACCAGTCGTTCCATGCGCAGTACTTGCTCAGAAAGTTCTAAAAGCTTTGATCGGCCACGGGATCCGGTATCTGTTACCGTGTTGTACAGAATGAGGCGCATAATCGCCAGCGGCGTTTTCAGTTCGTGGGCAGCATTGGCAATGAACTGTTTTCTCTGTTGAAAGGCATATTCCAGACGAGCGAAAACCTTATTCAGTGTGACAGCCAGTTCATTGAATTCATCGTTTGCTTTGGTGAGCGGCAGGCGATATTGCAGAAGGGTTTCACTGATTGTCCGTGCCTGTTGATTGAATACGGCCAGTGGGCGCAGGATCAATCCGGCAGCTATATAGCTTGTTCCGAGAAGCACTACCACAAATGTTGCAAAACCGATGGCTATACCATGGACGCATTTCCAAAATTCCTTCTGCATGTTATCCAGAGAACGGGCTACGCAGATCCGAATTTTGCCCGAATGAGAGACCATACAGCGCGCCCGGAAGTCGGCGCAGCCCTCGTTGTCCCGGTTAATGCCCAGATTGTCCGGCACCGGCATATGACGGATCGTGCCCTTGTGGGGCGGCAGATGGGGAAGTTCAAAATGTTGCGCCTGATTTGAACGGTACAGCACTTCTCCACTTGCTGCCTCGCTTATTGTGATCCAGTAAGGCAGATACTTTAAGCTGGTTTGAATTTCCGAAGTTTGTGCCTCCAACGGTTCGCTGACCGTCAGCGCCCATTTGCTCAGGTCGTTCAATTGATCGTCAATGAGAGAGAGCTGGTCATCCAGCATCTCCCACAGGGTGATTGCAGAAAAGAAGAGCACCGCAAAAGAACCAACGGCCGTAATGAGCAGGGTAAGTTTGCTCCGGGCATTCATGACCCATCCCTGATAATGTAGCCTAGGCCGCGTAGTGTGTGGATATTGGAGGGTTGGCCCGGAGAGTCGATTTTTCTGCGCAAATTTTTGATGTGCACGTCTATGAAGTTGGACATGCTGAAAGGATCAAAGGCCTCTCCCCACACGTGTTCGGCAATGCTGAAACGTGAAATGACCCGGTTTTTGTTGTAGAGCAGAAATTCCAGAATGGCGAATTCCCGGGAGGTAAGGATAAGCGGTTGACCCGCCTTGCGCAGTTCCCGGCTTTTGGTGTCCAGTTCCAAATCGCCCACAGTGAGCAAGTGGTCTTTTGAGTTGCTGTAACGGCGGAGCAATGCCCGTACCCGAGCCATGAGTTCTGCTGATGAAAAAGGCTTGGCCAGGTAGTCGTCCGCGCCCAAATCCAGGCAAGTAATTTTGTCCTTGATGGCGTTCCGTGCACTGAGCATCAGAATGGGGGTGCTCTGATCGTTCTCCCGTATGTAGCGCAGGACACTCAGCCCATCCAGCTTGGGCAGCATGATGTCAAGAATAATCAGATCTACGGAATTGCTGTTCAGCTTGTTTAACGCAGTTTCACCGTCTGGAGCGGTATCCACCAGATAACGTTCAGCTTCAAGCATGGTTTGCAGCTGCTTCACCAAAGCCGTTTCGTCATCTATTACCAGTATGCGCATTGACGGAACCCTTTATTATTGCGAAGTTGCCAATGGGAATAAATAGGAGAGTCTTTCCTGTAAAGTATTATTATCATTCCATTTTTATGGGGGGGTAATATTTTTATTTGATTACATTGCTTCTTATATCAAAAGAACATGAAGAAATGATGAAGAGACAAGGAAATTTCGCGGTTTTGAATGGGGGTATCCTGTTCGGACCGAGATGTGTTCACTATGCGGGACGTGGATATTTTTAGAATGACCATTGAGCATAACGCCTGAGAAATGCGATATAAAGACTGCCATCAAAAACAAAGTTCTCTCTTTTGGCAGGGGGAGAGTGTCAGGGCAAGCCGAGACGAAGACAAGGAGGAGAAAATGGAAAATATTCTGACAGCCATGCAAACCCGGAGAAGCATACGCCAGTACAAACCGGACATGCTGCCCAAAGAAACCATCGACAAAATCATCGAAGCCGGGCTCTGGGCGGCAAGCGGCAGGGGAAGCCAGTCCAGCATTATCGTCGCGGTGACGGACAAAGAACTGCGTGACCGCCTCTCCGAAATGAACTGCGCCATCGGCGGCTGGGAGCCGGGTTTTGATCCTTTCTATGGTGCGCCGGTGGTGTTGATTGTGCTGGCGGACATGAGCGCGCCGACCCCTGTCTATGACGGCAGCCTGGTTATCGGCAACATGATGCTGGCGGCTCATGCTCTGGGCGTTGGTTCCTGCTGGATTCACCGGGCCAAGGAGGAGTTTGAAAGCGACGAGGGCCGGGCTATCCTGAAAAAGCTGGGTATTGATGGCGAATACGAAGGCATCGGCCACTGCATACTGGGTTACCCGGATGGAGAGATTCCCAAAGCTGCGGCGCGTGAGCCGGGCCGGGTATTCTACGCGGAGTAGAAAAAGAAGGGCGTCAGGTTTTGTCTTTCCCCTTGTTTGGCAGGGCGTCAAAGAGAGAGCCCTGGTCCTGGGAAGGATCTTCTTTTTTCAGCGCCTTCTTCGAAGCGTCTCGCTTGCCGCTTTGCCGTTTTGGGGAAGGCGTTGGCTCCTTGTGCAGATCGGGAAAATCCGCAGGGATCCAGGGAATGAGTCCGGCGGCGAAGGCCTGTTCCTGCACTTTCCGGGGCGTTTGGCGCACATCAAAAAAGAAGCCCTTTTCGTTTTGCAGGATCCAGATTTGGGGATTGGCGGCCAGAACTGACAGGGTACAGAAGTCGGGGGCCAAACGCTCGATCTTCAGTGCCTTGCGGATTTTTCGGCTCCGGTTTTCCATGGCGCATTTCGAAACGCCGAGATATTGGGCAATGTCGGCCAGTTTCATGAAGGGTTCACTATCCGGATCATCCAGAAAGTTGACAAATCCGGCCACGTGAACCAGAGCCGCGGCCCAGTCCGAGAGCGTGCCGTGGTTCAGAGGCAGATCGCTGTCCTGGTCGATGAGAAGCAGCAGGGCCAAACAAACATTGGCATACTCGTGGTCCAGATGCTCCACACAAAAGTCGGCAGTTTTTATGAAAATGTCGGTAAGCAGTCCCAGATCATGTTTTGGCTTGGCCGGGTGCAGGATAGACTGGATAGCCGATTTTACCTTCTCCGGATTGCCGATATCTTCCGGGGCGAATGTGTTGATGCCCTCTTCTTCATTCTCTTCCATCTCGCTGTCGGGATACTGCGGCGGACTTGCGCCCTGCTTCTTGACCAGTTTGGGATAGTGTTCGCCCTCTTCGGCAGCTAGAATGGCATCAAGCCGGATCTCGTGCATCCAGTCGTCGGCGAAGTCAAACCAGTAGAAGAAGGTTTCGCCAATGGCGAGATCGAGAGAGCTGATTCTTGTTCTCTCCGCATTTTTTTCGTCTTCCCTGTCGCCTTCGGGCAGACCGTAACGCACAGAGGTCAGATCCATAGGGGCTTTGCCGCCGATTTGAAATTCGTAGAGGTGCATGTCATACCGTTCAAAGGCGTCGAAGATGGCCTTGTGCAGATCGTCCAGCGTCTGCTCATCGCGAACGTCAATGACGCATAACGGTTTGCGTTGCCCTTTTTTCAGGGCAAAAGGACCGCCAATCAGGCGCACCGTGAAGCGGTAGATCTTTTCGAGTTTTGGAAGAAGGACGAGTTTGGGAGATTTAAATTGGGCGGACATGGTTCGGCCTCCTTTTTTTCTATGGGGAGGAAGTTTCTCCGGTTTTACCAAGAACATCGTCCCTTGGCCGGTCAACGAATGCCCTATGTGAGATCGGGCGTTCATTTACGATGTTTTCCGCCAGATGCGCGGTGTTTGAAGCTCCTGATATACCTCAGGATTCACGGAAAGGCAGTTTCTTTTCCGTGAATCCTACACGAAAAGGCAGCGAAGAAAAATCTGGAAGTACACGAAAAGGCAGGTATTGGAATGAGGGGCCGCGTTGGCAGCTCCTCGGAGATAGACTTCTTTTACAGGTTTGCTCAAAAGCACCTTTGGGGGCAGGGATGAGGCGAAATCGGTGCTCCAGGGGCCTGCTTGCGATTGCTCGGCGGGAAGAATGGGCGTACGGGAAAACGGCAGGAAGAAAGATATCGTAGGAGGAAGGTTATGGCGCAAGAGAGAGCAGGCAACAGCTTCATCCGGCAATTCCCCGAACTGATGCGGGGCAAGACCATCGTCTACGTCCATGGTTTTGGCTCTTCGGCACAGACGGGAACGGTGGCCCGGCTGAGGCAGGTGTTGCCGTCGGCGCGCGTGGTGGCGGAGGACATCCCGCTGCATCCGGAAGAGGGTTTCAGGATGTTGCGCGCGCTGGTCGAGCGCGAGCAGCCGCAGCTCATTCTTGGCACTTCGATGGGGGGCATGTACGCGGAGATGCTCTACGGTTTCGACCGTATTCTCGTCAATCCCGCTTTCCGGATGGCCGACACCATGCGTGAGCATGGTCTGACGGGTGCGCAGCGTTTCCAGCAGCCGCGCAGTGACGGCGTGCAGGACTTTATCGTGACCAAGGCGCTGGTCAAGGAGTATCAGACGATGACCGAGCGTTGTTTTTCCGGCGTTACCGAAGAGGAGAAGAACAGGGTGTTCGGGCTGTTTGGCGATGCCGACGAGCTGGTGGATACCTACGATCTTTTCCTCTCGCACTATCCGCAGGCGATCCGCTTTCACGGTGGGCACCGGCTGGAGGATCAGTCGTTCATGCACGCCGTGGTGCCGGTCATCCGCTGGATCGACGATCGGCAGGAACAGCGCGGACGCAAGGTGATCCATCTGGGATTGGAAACTCTGCGGGATGCGATGGGACAGCCGCGATCCAGTGTGCAGAAGGTATTCCGGCATCTGTTGGAAAAATACGAGCTGTACATTGTAACGGAAGCGCCCAGCTGTGCGCCGGACGGCCTTGCAGCGGTCCTTTCCTGGGCGCAGAGGGCTTTTGACGCGCCGGCCTGGAACCACGTGATCTTCTGCAATCAGCGTCAGCTTTTGGTGGGTGACTATCTGGTGGCAGATGCGGATGTGGAGGACTTCATGGGAGGGGTCATCCGTTTTGGCGATGGACCCTTCAAAACATGGGAGGATATCGGCGTCTTTTTTGACCGTCTGGGAGATGCATAACAATGGGGCTGGCCGGATCTGATGCGTGAACCGGCCAGCGGAAAATGGCATTCTCTTGCCGTTTTTTTCGTGCCCTATGAGTTGGCGGTCTTTTCTTCCGTTTCCGCAATCATCTTTTTCAGGGTGCGGTAATCGGTTTTGCCGCTGCCGAGGAGGGGCAGCGTTTCCAGCTCAAGGACGCGCCGCACGGCGTAGAGCGCGGAGAGATTTGCCTTGCGCAGGGCGCTGTTGGCCTCCGCCACGGTGAAGGGCACGCGGCTGCACAGCACCAGCTCCGGCTGGCCGTCATGTTCCACCGCCTCGACCGCAAGCGCGGGACCGGCATTTTCCTCCTGCGGCTGTTGTGCGTCCCTTGCCGCCTGATAGGCCAAAAGCGCCTGTTCCATTTGCGGAAGAGAAATCATCTCTCCGCCCAGTTTTACGAATCTCCCCAGCCGTCCGGCGAAGGTGAGATGACCGTCCTGCGTCTGTTTCACCAGATCGCCGGTGCGGTACCAGCGTTCACCTTCGAAATCCACGAAGGGATCGGACGGGGCGGGCATGTCCTTTCCCGCAAGGTATCCTTCGAAGATATTGGGGCCGCGAACCAGCAGCATGCCGGTTTCGCCTTCCGGCACGCGCCGCATTGTGCCTTCCACGGTGACGACCGCTGTTTGTACTGAGGGCAGCGGCTGGCCGATGGTCGCCGGACGCGGATTGTCGGGGCGGTTGACGCTCACGACGGGGGCGCATTCGGTAATGCCGTAGCCCTCGCACAGCACCCCGCCGCACTGGGCGGCGAAGGCCTCGTAGACGGAAAGCGGGCAGGTCTCCGCGCCTACCACACCCAGCCGCAACGAGGCGAGATCGCCTTCTTTCGCCTGATGCAGCATGGCGGCCAGGAAGGTGGGCGGCGCTACCACGATGGTGGGCTTCCAGCGGCGGCAGAGGCGGTTGAGGCGGAGCGCCTCTGTGGGGTTGGGGTGCGTCACTACCGACATGCCGAAGCAGAGCGGCAGCACCATTGTGATGGTCAGCCCAAGCGAGTGGAAGGGCGGCAGCATGGCGAGCATCCGGTCATGACTGGTGAGGGCCGCGACTTTTGCGATGTCGCGGCAGTTGGCAAGGATGTTGGCATGGGTGAGCGGCACGCCCTTGGGCGCGGTTTCCGAACCGGAGGTAAAGAGTATCGCGGCGGTTTCGGACATATGCCGGGGCATGACGAGCCCTTCCCGACCACGCAGTGCAAGCCGGCTGCTGACGAAAGCGGCCAGTTTCAGCGTGAGGGGCATTGTGCGGATCTCGTCTTCCAGAAAGAGCCAGCGCACATCTTCGGGAGCCGCTTTTTCTGGCTCGAAGCCCTGATCCTCAAGCCGATCCAGTAGGGCGCGGGCGGTCAGAACGGCGGAAAGGCCGGTCAGACGCACACAGTGGGCGAAGTTGGCCGCTCCGGCGGTCCAGTTGAGCATGACCGGCGTTTTGCCGGCCATCAGCACGGCAAGCCAGCTTAAGGTCGCGGCGCTTGATGCGGGCAGCATCACGCCGATGCGTTCTGCTTCGGGAAGACGGCGGCGCAGCAGCAAGGCCAGCGCCCGGGTTTTCAGCCAGAATTCACGCCAGCTCATGGCGCTTTGCGCATCGGCCAGAATCAGGCTTTGAGGAGCTTTTCGCGCCTGCCGCAGGATGGCCTGGGGCAGATTGTCCGCAGGGGGCACCTCAAGCCGCAGCGCTGGGGCCGCATCACGCGCAAACCATTCTTTCGGGGCTTCCGGCGTCTTTTCGCCGCTTTCCACAAGACCTGCCGCCGCGAGCACGCAGTCCTCCACGGTCACCAGGGTTTCCAGCCGCTCGACGCGGTGCCCCTGCACTTCCTCCAGGCGTGCCGCCAGTTCGGTCATGGCCAGGCTGTCGATGCCCAGATCCGCGCCAAGACGGGTTTCGGGCGAAAGTTCCCCGGCGTTTGCGTTGTCCACGCTCTGTGAGATGATGTCGAGGACCTCGCGGCGAAGTGTTTCGGAAACGGCAAATTCCGTTGAGAATGCCGCCTGTGCCTTTGGAACGATGGCAAGCGCTTTCGGCGTGCTGCCTTGCCAGAAGAAATAGGGCACCAGTGCTTTTTCACCGGTTTCCGTGCCATACCAGCTTTCCAGCGCGTGGTTGAAGTCCTGGAGACTTTGCGCCGCCATCTGCCCCGCCTGCGGCAGTTCCTCCATGTGGATATGCACCCGGCGCTTCGGCATGAAAAAGATCAGGTTCGCCAGCAGGCGCAGAGCGCCGCGCAGCATGCCCCGGATGGTGTCGGGCTGGCCTTCGGCGTAACTGAAGGAAGAACCCCACAACCCGCGGGTGCGCACCAGGATCACGCGGGTCTGCGGTGCGGCCGCCAGCAGGCGCTGGACGCCGCTGTTGGCGCCCAGATGCTCGGAGCCGTCGCGGGTCAGGGCACCTGCGGGGTAGAAGAGCAGGTTGTCGCCCGAGTTCAGCGCGTCCGCGCAGCGCTTGAGCGCCTCTTCCACGGCGGCGCGGGCTTTGCTGCGGCCAACGCCCTGCGTGCGCAGATCGGGTATGGTCACCGGGCGGGTGAGGCCGGCGAACGTGCGCACCAGCGGACGATCGATCTGGCTGGCGTCGGCCAGCGGACGCGGCCGCAGATGGGCGAGCCGGCTGTAGAGAAGGATCGGATCGGTGAGCGCCGAATGGTTGGGCAGGAAGAGCAGCGGGCGGCCGTCGGGGCGGATTTTGTCCAACCCTTCGACCGTCACGCGGTAGCGCAGCGAAACCAGAAAGCGCAAGAGCCGCGCGAGGCTTTTGGGGAAAGGTGCGGGCCGGGACGTGCCATCGGGGTTTTCCTCCGGAAGGGTCTTGATGAACAGGAAGAAGGCAGCGGCGATCAGCAGGGTGGCCGCTCCCACCAGCAGATGGCCGGTTGCCGCCGAAAGGAAGCTCAGGATGCCATAGGTTGGCCCGGCCATCATGATGGCGGCAAAGGACAGACAGTTGCCGATGCCCAGAATTCGTCCCTTTTCTCCTGCCGCCGGACGTACCTGAATGAAGCTTGAAACCGGGATGATATAGATACCGCCGCAGAGTCCTGCAACGCCGTAAGCCGCCATCAGACACCAGAAATGCATCGTCTTCGACAGGGGAAGCCAGGCACTGGCGCCTGCGGCCATAAGCGAGATGCCGATGCCGACAATGGCGGGAACCAGCCAGCTTTTCCAGCTTTCCGGCGTGCCTTTGGCCGCAAGCAGCGATCCGGCGCAGATGCCCGCCATCAGTGCCACCGGCAGCAAACTGGTCAGCGTCATGCTGAAGCCCAGTTCCTCCATTCCCAGGGCGTTGATCTCCAGCAGGGCCAGCGTTGAAAGACCATAGAAAAACATGTCGGCAATCAGGGTGAGCGTCAGTGGCCTGTCCGAACGCAAGCGCCAGAAGTCCTGTAGCGAATCCCAGGCGCCCAGCCAGGGGAAGCGCGCCGTCCGGTTGACAGGCGCGGACCAGGAGGGAATGAAAAAGGCGCAGACAAGGCCAGAGATGGCCGCCAGAATCACGCCGCCGCCTACCAGCCAGCGTCCAAAGGGGATGGCGGTGGCAATCCAGGTGCGTTCCAGTGCGTATCCGGCCAGCATCACGCCCAGAAGAATGGTAACTGTGGTGCAGAGCTTGAAGATGCCGTTGACCTTCGGCACCGTATCCCGGGGAAAGAGTTCGGGGATGGAGCCGTTCAACGCCGGACTGAACAGGGTGGAACTGCCGCCCATGCAGAAGAGCATGACCATGATGGCGCCCCAGTTGAGCCGGACGATGCCCCAGGCACCAATGAGCATGGCGGCGAGTTCCACGCATTTGGCCGCAATGACGATGCTTTTCTTGGGAAAGCGGTCGGCCAGCCAGCCGCCCCAGGCCGAAAAGAGCACGAAGGGCAGCGCGAAGAGCAGGGTGCCCCAGGCCTGATAGCTGTCATACCCAAGGCTGACTGCCAGAAGCAGCGCCGACTGCTTGAAGAAGTTGTCGTTGAAGGTACCCAGCATGTAGCTGGAACCCAGGGAGGCCATCCGCTTGAAGAAACCGTTCTTCATTGAATTTCCTTTGAAATGCGGGGCAGCCGGGAGGAGATTTCAGGAGGGATGCCCCTTCGTCTTTTCCAGCATGTCCGCGGCGTAGATACGAACCCGGCCAGTGCATCGAGCAGCTGTTCCAGGTCCAGCGTGTAACAGATTTTAGTTTTCTCATGTAAACTATAAATCCAGTTTTTTAGGTGGCTTTCCAACACCTCGGTGAGAAGGCCAATGGCAAGTTCTTTATTTTACTGCAAGGTTTAACAAATTCCTTTGTAGGAAAAAACTGTATACAATATTGGCCAGCATTGACTGCAAGGTCCCTGCTGGTCGGCATGATCCGGAGTGGCTTTCTGGTGTTGGAAACGAACAACGCTGGGGAATGTAACAGGAAAGGAGAAAATGATGAACCATATGATGAAGGTATTTGGACTGGTAGTGTTGGGTTGTGTTCTGCTGGGCTCGGGGCCGCTTATGGCCCAGGACGTGATGCCGGAAGAAGATTTTTTCAAAGTCTGCAAGTGGGGTACGGTGAAGCAGATGAACAAGGCGCTTGCTTCCGGCGTGGATGTCAATGCCAAAACCGGTGAGAATATGACGGCGCTGATGCTTGCGGCGGCGAAAAATCCTGATTCGGATGTAATAAAAGCGTTGCTGGCAGGCGGGGCGGAAGTCAACGCCAGAGACAAGGCGGGCTGGACGGCGCTTCTGTTTGCGGCGTGGAAGAATTCCAATCCGGAAGTGGTGAGAGTCTTGTTGGAAGGCGGGGCGGATGCCAACGCCAAAGACAGGGCGGATTTGACGGCGTTGATGGTGGCGGCGGAGCACTCCTCTCCGAAGGTGATAAAATTGCTGCTGGATGCCGGGGCGAATATCAATGCCTGGAACCGGCATGGCATGACGGCGTTGATGTGTGCGGCCAAGAATCCCAACCCGGAAGTGGTGAAGGCACTGTTGGCTGGCGGAGCGAATATGTATGCCAAGGACCAAAACGGCTGGACGGCGCTGATGTTTGCGGCGGCGGCGGAACGTCCCAATCTGGGAGTGGTCAAAGCGCTTCTGGGCGCTGAAGCGGATGTCAATACCATCGGCTCGGGCGGTGTAAC
>JAFZPK010000178.1 GCA_017552515.1 Deltaproteobacteria bacterium
AAATGAGCCCTTTAGAGTACAGACGAAGACTTGGTATAGCGGCTTAGCGAGTCCAAGATTTTGTCCGCACCCCCGGCTGTCAATTCTATGCTGCTTATGGTCTGAACACTATCTTCACATCAGAGAACGGCAGGTCATGATGAGAGTACCAGTTGCAATACCTAAAATCCTCTTGGTCGTAAATTTCTATCGTACACACTTTTTCATCCTCGTAAACTTCAAGCACTCCTGCCCTCGTGCCCTTGGGAAATACTTCCGGAGCGCCTTCAACATCACTGCCTTGGTTTTTTAACTCTTTCAGGATTTCCACAGTATCCCCAATCTGGGGGAATCCGTAATCTCTCTCATCGGCCATTACGATTTTCCTTTTTTCTTTTTCCCTGGGTACATGGTTACAAGGCTGGGATACCGCGTGTATTTCCCATCGTGGTTTACTTCCTCGTAAATCCATACAACTTCAACCTGAGCCGTTTTCGTTCCGTTCTTGCTGGAGATGGTGCTAATAACAGTGACCTTGTCGCCATGATCGTCCTTGCGCGTCTCTTTTACAAGACTTTCATGCAGTTTGCTTGTCAATTCATCCAGAACAAGCTGGCCGTCCCCGGTTTCATAGCCAAGCACATTCCGCAGAAACTGAGATTTGCTGTATCCGCTGCTGTTTTTATTCAGTGTCAGCAGGTAATCCTCTCCCTTGCTTGGCCGTGCAATGGCCAGTCCGACATTCTGCATGAAATCTTTCGCCAGCACCGTTTCAGACATTCCCCATTTATTGCCGGTGGGGAATACCTCCCTGACGGCCGGGAACTTTTGGGCCAGTTCCTTGAGCGTGTAGATCTTCCCCGTCTCGAAATCCATCAGATCATCCCAGGCGACGCGCTTTTCCTCAAGCAAGCGCCTCCGGTTCGGGCCTATGCTCGTCCTCGCCCTGTCCTCCGGCGGGAGGCTGAAGTACCAGTCTTTGAAGCGGCCCTCGATGCGGCCCACCTGCTCAATCTCCTTCCCGCCGTAGCCGATCACCCCGTCCTTGCGGATGGTCCAGGGGCGGGCCGCCTCCTTGAACTCGTCGATATCCAGCCCCAGTTCGCGGAAACTCTTCGTCACCGGCAGCCACAGGCAGCGGCAGCCAGGATGCAGGGGCAGGCCGGGGCGCTTGTCGTGGATACCGTACACGTGCCCGTCACCCACGGCGCAGTTCTGGCAGGTGCGGTTGTCCAGCGTGGCCAGCCACTTGTAGCCTTTGATCACGTCCTCGTTCTGCTTATAAACGGCCGCCTGTGCGCCGATGTTGGCCGCCTGCACGTAGGTCCGGGCCAGCATTGCCGCCTCGTTGACCGCAAGGGACAGGCCATCGTCCAGTGCGGCCCGGATGGTTTATCCATAAGGGCATGGGGGAACAGAACTCAATTTCATGCAGGAACAAGACTATATGGATAAAAATTCCAGATCTTTCTTCCGAAATGCCTTTCTCTTTCACCAAAAATTGATAAGGCCAATTATTTTCCTTGACATAAATTATCTTTTATAGCATATTATTTCCGAAAACAAGCAACAAGTTGAAAAATAATTTCCTCAGAATGCTTGTAACCTCCGCCCTCAGGGAACTGCTTCTGCCGCATGTTCCAGAGCCTTCCGCCCCCCTTTCAGGCTTTGCCAATAATGCCCGGACGCTCCCTGAACCAAAAAACCGGGCCGGGAATATTCCCCGGCCCGGTTCCCCAATTGTTCTTCGTTCCCAAAATCGTCCCAACCGACCAATGGAAAGTATGAAAACGGATCGGAATTTTTTATTCAGGAGAAACCTTCCGCGGGGAAGAAGCGGAAAGCGGCTGGCAGGGGATATTCAGTTCAAACACCTGCCCGCGCCGTACCACAAAGACCTCCTCCTCCGAACTGAGCGGTTTAAAACGGCCGGACGGGATAGTGGGACCACAGTTCACACTGTAGCCCTGATTGAGCGCCAATCCCGGGATAAAGGCCGGAACCATGTAGCTGATATTATCGACCGAACAGACTATCTCTCGACGCAGCGATTCTTCGCCGGGATCGCGCTGCAGATTGCCATTTCGATCGTGAAAGGCATAAATGATGAGCAAACCGCGTTCCGTCGGCATGCGCGGCGCCTTTCCCAAAAAGGTTTCATAGAGATTTCCCCGAGGGCGGCGTTCGCTTTGCGCCGGTCGCTGCCGGCGAATCATCCTCTCCGAACGGGTTACAGGAGCCGCCCATACATCGCCGGCAAAGGCAAAAAACGCTGCGGCGGCAACGGATACCATCAACATTTTTTTCAGGAGCATCGCTTTTTATCCCGGAAAAATTGTACATTCCCCATAAAAACGTGTTGAACTTAGCACTGTCTTGAAAAAAAACCAAAGCCAAGCTCTCAAAAACATGAGGAGGAAATTTTGAAAACAGCTTCCCTGCCCTTCGCCGCCGCCGACTTTCAGATCGATACCCTCGAAGACGAGATCCATGTGGATGCACTGTGCTGCCATCTGCTGCGACACTTTTACAACAAATGTGTCGAAGACGGAGAAACGCCGGAAGAAGCCGGCAAAAAGGCGCGGGGCGCCGACTACTTTCTTCGGGACTTTATGATTGCCGACCGGCGCAAAAACATCTTCGAGGTGGAAGCGCAAGACATTACAGCCTTCGCCGGCAACTGGTACATCGTGCGCAACCTGGAACCGAACATGGCGGAGCTGCAGGAAATCCTCGCGGGCATCGACGCTTTCTACCATTTTTGCCGGGATGGAGGATGCATCGGCGAAACAACCTACCCGCCCCTGAGCACAGCATGCGGTAAAACGGAATACTACCGTCAGCGCATTGATTCATTCTGGGAAATCACTGGCGACGGCTACTTTGCCTGGAACGCCGAATGTCCCCTGGTGCCGCCCAAAAAGGAAAACCCCGCATGATTTCGGAATCCATTTCCAATACCTTCACGGGAAAAGAAGCCCGCCTTTTTCATACGTGGCGCTGGATTCATTCCTCTTTTGCCGGTGAATTCCAAAGGCTGATCGAGGAAGGCGCCGACCGGCTGGAGTCCGGCAACCCGATCATCTGGAGAACGCGGCACAAGTATACGCTCCGGATCCGGACCTGCACCGGACGCCCTGTCGCGTTCAAACGGCACCACACATTGCGGATGTTTCCCTATCTCTACTATTTCACGCCGACAACGCGCGAAGCGCTCAACTATCAGCGTCTGCAGCAGATCGGCCTGCCGATGGCAAAACTGCTTGCCGCCGGAGCTGTCCGTCACTTTTTCCGTCCGAAATCAAGTTTCCTTGTCACGGAATTTGAGGAAAATACCCTGGACGGCAGAGCCTTTTGCCCCGGCGGAGAGATGGAGCATGAGGCAGCATGGCGTGACGAGTTCTGCCATCAAAATTTCCGGATGATCGCAAAACTCCACGATGCCGGGTATATTCACCGCAATTTCACGCCCGCCAATGAACTGTGGCGCAAGCGGGAAACACCTGACAGCAGCGGCAACCAGCTGGAGATTATCTGGATCGATGTCGCCTCCTGCCAGCATTTGCCGGGCATCCTGCTCCGCAACGCCATACCTGACGATCTTGCAAAATTCCTGCGCTTTTTCCAGTTTGCACCGGAAAAGTGGCGGGAATTCCTGCAAACCTACTGCGAGTCGGCCGCCATAAAACGTTTCGGGCTCCAAAAGCTTTTCCATGAAGTGCGAACCCGCCTGGAGAAAAGGCCAGCTTCCGGGAAAAAAGATCGCCACAGCGCCGGGTTGCAGAACGGCCAAAAGAGCTAAAAATGGACTTGAATACCCAAAAGAAAACCGGAAGTCCAATTCTTGAGCCTGCGGAGGAATCCTTCGAAGCGTTCCGGCAGTTGCCTTTCGCCCCCCAGTGCGCAACCCGCCGGATCTGCGTGGCGGGTGGACGGGACTTTCACAATTACAAGGTGCTCACCGCCGTTTTGACGCAGTACCTGAGCGAGTCCCCGGAAAAGGCGGCCATCGTCTCCGGCGGCGCCAACGGCGCGGACGCACTGGGAGAACGCTACGCCAGAGAACACCGGATGGAACTGCACATCTACCCCGCGGAATGGCAAACCTACGGGAAACGCGCCGGTTCCATCCGCAACGCCGCCATGGCGCACATCGCCGACGAACTTGTGGCTTTCTGGAACGGGCGCTCGCACGGCACCCGCAACATGATCGAACAGATGACATGCCTCGGCAAACCGGTTGCCGTCTTCGACTACGAGG
>JAFZPK010000179.1 GCA_017552515.1 Deltaproteobacteria bacterium
AGCACGAAGGCGAGACACAGCAGAACGCATCCGGCGCAGGCTACGGTACGCCAGCCAAAGTGCGTGAAGAGCCAGGGCGCGGCGGCCGAACCCAGGGCTCCGCTGCAGAAGTTGCAGACCACGCTCAGCGTGTTCAGGCGGGAGCGGGCCTCGGGCAGCGCGGAAAGGATGCCCTGCTGCACGGCGAGCGTTGTTACGCAGATGCCCGGATCCAGCAGCAGGGCGGAAAACGCCAGGACCGGCATGAAGGCTGGGCTATGGACGGAGAGGCAGGCGCAAAGCCCGAAGACGAGTGCGGCCAGGGTTGTGCCCAGCGTGATGAGCCGCGGCCCGAAACCCTTGTCCAACAGACGGCCGGCCAGGAACACACAGGGCGGCGTGACCAGGGCAAGCAGGGTGAACAGCGCCAGGCGGCCCGGCGAAAAGCCCGGCGTCTGCCGGAGTGCCAGGGGAGCGGCAGTCCAGAACATGCAGAAGGCGGTGAAGACGAGCGCCGCAAGCGCCAGCAGCCGGGGCAGTTGGGGCACGGTGCGGGGCAGGCGCGCCATGGAACGGAGCATGGCGGGGTAGCTTTCAGGCTTTCCGGCCGGTTTTCCGCTGGGCAGCAGCCGCCACTGCGCGAGGCCCAGCGCCAGCATGAGCAGGCCGGCCAGACGGTACACGGCGCGCCAGCCGAAGCCACCGCTCAGGAGTCCGGCCAGGGGCCGCGACAAGATCATGCCGAGGAAAAGCCCGGCCATGAGCGCGCCCAGAACCCGCCCCCGGCGGGCATCTCCGGCCAGCCCGGCGGCAAAGGCCAGCTGGATCTGGGTGGCGCTGGAAAAAAAGCCGATGCCCAGTTGCGCCGCAAAAAAGAGCGCGTGACTGTTTGCCCGGCCGCTTGCCGAGGCGGTCCAGAGCGCAAGGGCCGCTCCCAGAACCATGCCCGCAATCAGCCTCCGGTTTTCCAAAGCGTCGCCCAGGGGGCCCATGAACAGGATGCCCAGCATATAGCCGATCTGCAGCAGGGTGAGGATGCCGCCGCTTGCCGCCGGAGCCAGTCCGATATCCGCCGCCATATCGGCGAGGATGGGCTGGGCGTAGTAGATGTTGGCCAGGATGAGCGCGCCGGCGCAGGCGAAGAAGAAGGTCATGCCGGCGGAAAGGCCTTCGGTGCTCTGTGGTTCTTGAGATGTGTGCCGCATGGTGTGCCTTTACAGCGCCGTGCCCTTTGGAGGGACAAAAAATGAGGCCATATTCGCCTGCTCCAGCGTGAGCAGGCGGATTTTTTTGCCGATGCCGCCCGCGTAGCCGGTCAGGCTGCCGTTGATTCCAACTACCCGGTGGCAGGGGATGATGATGGAAATGGCATTGTGCCCGACCGCGCCGCCCACCGCCTGGGCGGACATGCGGGGCAACCCCAGTTGCTTCGCCATTTTTTCGGCAATCGCGCCGTAGGTCATGGTGCGGCCGAAGGGGATGGTCAGCAGGATCTCCCAGACCGCCTTTCTGAAGGCGGTGGTCTTCATGCGCAGGGGCGGGGTGAAGTCCGGAGCCTTGCCGCCGAAATAGATATCCAGCCACTCCCGCGCCATGTCGAAAACCGGCAGATTTTTTTTCTCGTGCGCTTTGGCGAGCGTGGCTCCAAAGTACTTCTGTCCGTCGAACCACAGGCCGGTCAGCGATTTGCCGTCACTGGCGAAGGTGATGCCGCCCAAGGGGGAATCGTAATGCTGCGTGTATTCCATAAAAAATGTCCCTGTCTTTAACCGGGGTGGCAGTCCCACTGGCAGCGTCGCATGTCAACGCAGCCGTTTGCTCTGAAGGGGACGCCTTCTTCAAGGAGCAGGTGCCGTTGCCCGGGGAAATGCGGAGCCAGCCGTCCCGCGTGATTGACCACCCGATGGCAGGGGTACTCGCCGTATCGTTCGGCCCTGCTCAAAATGAGGCCGACCAGCCGCGCATGATGCTCCCTACCGGTGAGCCGGGCTATCTGCCCGTAGGTCGCCACTTTCCCGCAAGGGATTTCCCCGACTGTTTCCAGGATGGCGTAGATCAGGTCTTCATTCAGCAGGCGTCGTTTCATGGACTGTTTTTCTGAAGCGCGTCAATTTTGTCCCGTGCTTTCTGGAGGCCCTGTTCCGCGGCTTTGCGATACCAGAACAGCGCCTGTTCTCCGTTCTGCGCGACACCCCGGCCGTGCTCGTACATCCAGCCCAGGCTGTACTGGGCCGGGGCATAGCCTTTTTGCGCCGCCTTATGGTACCAGAATACCGCCTTCTCGTCGTTTTGCAGCAAACCCTCATTGCTCCCGTACAGGCGGCCCAGACGCCATTGGGCTTCCACATTGCCCTGTTTGGCCAGAAGGATAAGCGCTTTCATCTGAGCCGGGGAAATACCTCGTTTCGTCTGAGGCGGTGTTTTTGACTCTTTCGGCGTGGAGCGGGCGGTGGTGCCTGAAGGTTTGCCGGAACGGTCGTCGCTCTTGAAATCAAGGAGCGCGTTGCCGATCTGGAAAGCCGCGATCAGGAGAAAGACAAGGAGCGCAAAGGGAAAACGGGATGTACGTTGCCGTACGGGAGGCTGTTTCTGCGGAGTTCGGGACGATTCCGGCATTGGCCGGGGGTGCTTCTGTGCGGCAGCCGGTCGAGTCTCCGGTTGAGGGTCATGCCGCCCTGACGTTTCCTGTTCCCGGTGCGGCGCTCGTTGCTCCATCTCTTTCAGAACGTTCAAATAGGAGCGCCTTGCCCCGAAGACACACTGCTCCGCCGCGAGCCGCAGCCACGAGGCCGCCTGTTGGAGGTCAAGCGGCAGCCCCCGGCCGGAAGCGTACATCCGGCCCAGCCGGAATTGGGCCTTCGCATGGCCCCGCCTGGCGGCGCGGAGATACCAGCGGGCCGCTTCCTCCTTGTCGCAGGGCGCCCGCAGACCCACTTCATACATCCGGCCCAGCCGGTACAGGGTTTCGACGTCGCCTTCGAGTGCGGCCTTGCGGCAGGCTGCAAGAGAACCGGCAGCGAGGCCGGTCTGGTTGGTTCGGGTCATGACGTTTCCTTTCCTTCTCTTCACCGGTTCTTCAGAATTCCCAGCTCGACCAGCCGTTTTCTCGTCGTTTCGGCCGAGGTGTGGCAAATGCCCGTGCCGCCCGCCTTTTCCCAGGCGTTGATATTGGCGCTGTAATCGTCAATGAGAATATGATCTCTTGAACCGGCAAAGCGGATCTTGTCCCGGCGCAGCACCGTGTTGACCTCCAGGGATGAGGCGACGTGGCGCCGTATCCACGCCCTCTTGTCTTCGGAGGCCTCCGGAATGTTGCGTTCCGGTTTGGGCACGCCGGTCAGGATGGCCACCTGCTCCGGACCGAGAAGTTCCAGAAGCTCGTGCAACAGGGCCACTGTCTCGGGAAACGGCCTGAGCTTGCCGTAGAAGTGGCCGACCTCTCTCATGGCCGCAAACATCAGGTCGTCATCCCGGGGGCTTTGCCGTCCCTGTTTTTGGGGTTCCATGCCGCACAGTTCCCGCACGCCGCTTTCAAAGTCGGCCAGAACGCCATCCATGTCGAAATAGATCTTCACGTGTTTTTTCCTTGCTCCCCCGTTTCAAACAAAAAGACCAGCCACCGCTCGCGCGTGTGGCTGGTCA
>JAFZPK010000180.1 GCA_017552515.1 Deltaproteobacteria bacterium
CCAGCATCAGCGTCAGCTTTTCCGCCTGCCCGGCGGCGGGCAGCAGCATCACCGCCAGCAACAGCATGACCAGTTTTTTCATTGTTTTCCTCCTTTTTCGTTTTTTGGAACAAAGGTCCAATCCAGCTTGGGAACCATACTTTAAAAGCACTCGTCATTTCCAGCGAATGATACGCCTCTCCAATATATTGACCAATTTCCACATGGCAAGCCCCATGACCGAGAGCCAGACAATCGCGGCAAAAACCATGTCCACCTTCAGTCTCGCGTTGGACTGGATCATCAGGTACCCGAGGCCTTTCTGTGACCCGACCCATTCGCCGATAACCGCTCCAATGGTCGCCACGGTGACGCCAACTTTCAGACCGGCAAAAAAGTAGGGAAGCGCCCAAGGCCAGTAGAGCATCCGCAGGCGCGTCCAAAAACCGGCGCCCATCAGCTTGAAGAGCATCGCGTATTCGGAGCCACAGTTTTTAAAGCCTTCCAAAAGGCTTACCGTAATGGGAAAAAAGATGATGATCGCCGCCATCAGCACCTTGCTGGCAATGCCGTAGCCCAGCCAAATCACCAAAAGCGGTGCCAAGGCAAAAACCGGCACCGACTGCGAAGCCACCAAAAAAGGCGATATCGCCTCCTCAAAGGCGGGATGGGCGAACATCGTGATCGCCAAGGGTACGGCTATGGCAAGCGAAAGCGCAATGCCCAGCACAATTTCCAGGGCGGTGACCAGCGCGTGAGGAAAAAGCACCGAAGCGCGTTGCACCGTTGTCAGCAGAATCACGCTGGGTGAAGGCAGGATGTAGCCAGGCACCTGAAAACCGCGGCAGTAGCCTTCCCACAGTGCCAGAATCAACAGCACCAGTCCGAAAGAAATCCATTTAGAGCGCATCGCTTTCCGCCTCCAGTTCGCTAAGGATATGTTCTTTCAGTCTGACGAGCTCGGGATCGGTGATCCGGCGCGGTTTGGAACTTTTCGGCCGGAAGCATTCCCGCACCGTCATGGGAGGGCGGCTCAGCACAATGACCTCATCGGCCAGAAGCAGCGCTTCCTCGACATCGTGGGTGATCATCAGAAGTGTCTTGCGAAATTCCGTCTGAAGCAGCAGAAGCACCGCATGCAGACTCCTTCTGGTAATGGCGTCCAGGGCGGAAAGCGGCTCGTCCAGCAAAACAATCTCACGCCCGAACATCAGTGTCCGCACCAGCGCGCAGCGCTGCCGCATGCCGCCGGAAACCGCTCCGGGCAGATAATGGGCAAAATCCTCCAGCCCCAGATGCTTCAGCAGGGCGCGCGCCTCGTCACTCCGGGCATCGCCTTCCCCTGCAACCCGCGCCGGCAGCATGGCGTTTTCAAACAACGAGAGCCAGGGCAGCAGCAGGTCCTTTTGCTGCATATAGGCGGCAAGGCTTCCCAGATCCGGCACTTCATCGCCCTTCCAGCGAATGCTGCCGCCGTCACGTGCGACCACGCCGGTCAACAGATCAAACAGCGTACTCTTTCCACAACCCGACGGTCCTACCAGCGCGGTAAAACCGCTCTCGGGCACCGTCAGGGAAAAACCCTCCATCACCTGCAGATCCCCAAATCTTTTGGAAACTTCGCAAATTTCCAACACGTTCTTCCATCCTTCCCTTCAGGGAAACACCCCTATTTACAGGCAAGTGAAACCAGAAGCGGCACCAGCAATCCGGAATCGATCAAGGGCCAGCTTGAAGAGCTGACCAGCGGCCGGTGTACCACGCTTATGCCGCGTTTTTCAAACGCCTGCCCGTCAAGTGTTCCGGCATAGTCCGCAGTTTCATCCAGCAGCACAAAATTGAGCACATCGCTGTCGGCAATATGTTCCGGATCATCTTTTCTGAGGCAGGCCAGCAGCTCCTCAACCTGTTCGGAAAGCGTTTTGCCAAAAAGTTCCGGATCCTGTCCGGTACTGGGAATAAAAACTTTGGGGCAGGGATTGGCGCAGATGGCCGCACCCACTCCGGCAGGCAAAAAGTTGACCAGCAAACTTGAGTAGAAACTGCCCATGGGATAGCAGATAAGATCGGCATAGGCGATCAAATCGGCGATTTTTTCCTCGATACCGACCGCGATCTCTTCCGTTTCATGCAGAGAACGCGTCAGAAAGATGCGCTCTATGGGATCGTCCAGAGGAGGAGTCTCCTTGCCGGTCAGGAGGTGTTGTCCCACAACGATCTTGCCGCTTGCGCAACATGCCGCCAAATGAAGGAATTCGTTGCTTATCAGCACAACTGTACCACGGGCGCGCACCAGCTGTGAAAACATATAGATAACCGGATCGAGCTGACGGTTCTGGCTCAGGTAGCCACCCGTCAGCACGAGATTGCCAATGCTGGCTCCCCTCAAGTTGAAACTCTCCGGCATATGCTCCGCAAAATGCTCAAGAAGATGGCAGATGACCGCCCGTTGCGGCTCCAGAACAGCCCTGACCAGAGGGTGAAGGCCCTTCGTCATGGCAAGCAGTTCTTCTTTGAGCGCCTGTGGTTCACCCGATTTGTCCAGTCTGAAGCCAAACAGGGTTCTCACCGCCGGGTTGCCTCTCCAGCTTTGATCCGCCAGGGTCAGCAGCCGCTGCCGCAGATCTCCTATGGCCGGCATATGGAAGACACGCCGCAACTCCGCGGAACTTCCACCGGAATCCGTGGCGGTCACAATATGGATGGAATTATGGGTGTATCGGACGAGTTCCTCGCTGGTCTCCTTGAGCGCCGTGCCTCCGCTGAAAAAGAGCAGGGTCGGCCCCAGTTCGGGAGTTCTTCGAAAAAGTTCGAGACAACGCTCGTCAGGCCGGGAAATTTCTCCCAAAAGAGCTGGATTCATGAAAAAACCGCCTCGCCCCCACAACAAAAGTTCAGCATCTCATCCCAACACAAATCCCAGGGAATCACACTTTCAGATATGCCTCAAGATCGGAAAAACAGGCCCCGGCATCTTCCATACCCTGCTGGTATACAGCATTCAGACGACGGGCATCCCGTTCTGCCTTGCCCACATGCAGATCGATTTTCGGACGAATGACGAAAATTTCTCCCGAAGCTTCCTTCGCGTCAATTTCATCCATAAGATGATTATAGCCAATGTGGCGTTTTTCAAGCGCTGCCGCTAACCTTTTGGGATAACGCAAACGTGCCATGGCGATGACCGGCAAGGGCAGCGCTTTTTTACGGTAGCCGGCAGGCCGGGTCAAAATCAGCACATGACGGGTATTTCCAGCCTCGATGCTCTTGTGCAGCGGCACCGGATCGGTTACGCCGCCATCCATGAGGGTCTTTCCGCAAAACATCACCGGTTTGGCAAGAAAGGGCAAACTGCATGAAGCTCTCAAAGCCGTCATAAACTGATCTTTTTTCAGCGTGCTCTTGTCGAAGTAGACCGCCTCGCCGCGCATGCAGTCGCTGGCAACAATGAGCAGTGTTTCATCGGCCTGCTCAAAACGCCGGTAATCAAAAGGCACCAATTTCTCGGGAATATCCCCAAAGATAAAATCCATCCCAAACAGCTCGCCATGAAACAGCAGGCGCCGGTAGCTCAGGTAGCGGCGATCGCGGACGAACTGCATATTGACTATGCGGTTGCGCTCCTTCTGGCGCGACAGGTAGTTGACGGCGTTGCAGGCCCCCATCGACACACCGGCAATCCAGGGAAAGTACAGTTCCCTCTCCATGAAAACACGGAGCACGCCGGAAGTATACACGCCGCGGAGACCTCCCCCCTCCAGCACAAGTCCGCTGTTGTCAGATTTTCTTTCCATGGAAAAATCTTTCGTCCGGGACAGATATCAAGGATTCGCCGTCTTTTTGTTTGCAAGAATAAAAGCTGCCGCTTCCGGCAAATCGGCAAAAATCGGGATGGCATCTTCCGGTGCAAGCGCTTCCGCCGTCTGGACGCCATAACCGGTAAGGACCAGGAGCGACTGGCAACCGCCTCTCCGCCCCGCTTCCACATCGGAAAGCTTGTCTCCCACCATGAAGGAACGCTGCAAATCAAGATTCAAATCACGGGCGGCCTTCACAAGAAGACCCGGCGCTCCCTTGCGGCAGAGGCAACCGGCATCGGGAGCATGGGGACAGACGTAAAACGCATCAATGGATGTCCCATATTCCGCAAGCAAACCCTGGACATGGCGGTGCAGTTTTTCCACATCATCTAAAGTGAAGTATCCCCGCGCCACACCGGACTGGTTGGTGACGACCACCACCGCGAACCCGGCCGCTTTCAGGGCACGAATGGCTTCCTGTACACCGGGGAAAAATTCAAAATCCCCGGGAGCTATCAGATAATGGCGCTCCACGTTGATCGTGCCATCCCGATCCAGGAAAACCGCGGGAGTACGCTTCATGAGCAAGCCTTCTCCGCCCACAGCGTTTCCTCCACAATGTGGCACAGCAGATGGATAACCGCGATATGCAGTTCCTGGATATGCGGCGTCTCATACGAGGGAATGATGAGAGGATTGTCGACCATATGCGCTATCTTCCCTCCATCACGCCCCAGAAGCGCAAAAGTTTCGCAGCCGATCCTTTGGGCGATTTCAAGGCCCTCAATAACATTTTGGGAATTGCCACTTGTGGAAATGGCAACGACACCGTCTCCTTTCCGGGCAAAGGCCTCCACCTGGCGGCGAAACACCGCCTCAAAGCCATAGTCGTTTCCCAAAGCGGTCATGACGGAGGAGTTGTCTGTCAGGGCAATGACAGGCAGGGCGGATCTCTCCTTGAGAAAACGCCCGACCAGTTCCGCGGCAAAATGTTCGGCGTCGGATGCGGAACCGCCATTTCCCATGATCAGCAGCTTGTGGCCATTCCCCAGAAGCAAGGCCATTCTCTGTGCCATCTGCGCAATCAGTGCCTTTTGAGAAAACAGGGTTTCCTCCACCACCGCGCGCAAATCCTCAAGATATTTTTCTACAATCCGCACAGTCACCGGATGTCCTTCCTTTCCACATGTTCCTGACGGGAACAATCTATAACACCGCCAGCATGGAACACAAGCACGCCTCGACCGGTTTATCCTTCCCAAAAAGAAAATACCGGGAACCCTTCACAAGGATTCCC
>JAFZPK010000181.1 GCA_017552515.1 Deltaproteobacteria bacterium
CACCGTCATCATCATGACCTCCAACATCGGATCCCGCTATTTGCTGGAGGGCGTGACGCCCGAAGGCGATATCCGCGCGGATGCACGGGAGGCGGTCATGGCGGAACTGCGGCGGGGCTTCCGTCCGGAGTTCCTCAACCGTGTGGATGACATCGTACTGTTCAAGCCGCTTACCCAGAAGGAAGTGGGCAAGATCATCGAGCTGCTGGTTGCCGATTTGCGCACGCGTCTGGACGCGCGCCGCCTGGGCCTGCGGCTCACCGATGCGGCTATTGAGCAGATCGCGAATGCCGCCTACGATCCGGTCTACGGCGCACGGCCGCTCAAGCGTTACCTGCAGCACCGTCTGGAGACCGACATCGGCCGCGCGATCATCGGCGGCGACATTCTGGAAGGCGAGGAGATTGTGGTGGACGCCCAGGACGGCGAGTTGAAAATTTCGCACCACAGGAAGGAAGAAGGGAAGTAATGGGGAAGGTGTCCCCGAAAAAACAGAGGCGCTCCGCAGCCGGGAGCGCCTCGCGCAATTCGTTCTTTTCTTCTTTTGCAAAAAGGATTTTTTAGCGCTCCTTTGTGTGTATTTCCACCAGTGCCCAGGTTTTGCGGCCATTCCAGGTGTGGGGCTTGGCCACGGCCTTGAAAGTGCCCAGAATTTCCTTTTCGTTTTCCGCGTTGTAAATTTCACCGCGCATCTTCACCAGCCCTTCGTTCGTCAAACGCGCGCGATTGACGCGGGCAAAGCGGACAAGGCCCGGTTTTTCGGGGGGCGTAAAGTGATAGAGGCTCCCGTCAAAGTGATAGGGCGGGGAGCCTTTTTCCGCCGAGGGCAGCCAGGGCAAATCGTAGTCGAAATAGCGTTTGAGGCTGGTCTGGACAGCCCCGCCCTTCATGGTCAGCGGTCCCCAGGGGCAGTCCAGCAGCGGACAGGAGGCAACCGAGCTGTTGTAGTTGTTGAAGTAGTTGTGCCGGATGCTGAAGTGCAGCATGGCGTGCGGATTGCTTTCGTCCAGCAGCGTGCGCACGTTGCAGTTCAGCATCCCCAGTTCGGTAAAATTGGAGATGAAGATGCTCATGCGCCGCATCTGATCCTTTGAAAAGTCTCCATGGCCCCTGCATCCGCAGAGAATGAGCGTGAGGGCCAGCAGAAATATGCCAAGCTTTTTATGAAAACCGTTCATTTTTTGGAAATTATCTTTCAACATATTGTTTTTTATTGAGTTTTTAAAATAAAAAATTCAACATATACCGTAAAATATACCGCGAAAAATCAGCGTTAAGATTTTTTATCCCTATATCCGCCAGCTGGAAAGTTAAGCATTTTATATACCGGCCTTGCCATGATTGTCTATATGAAGCCAAAGCAACAGTCATGACCCAGGCCCCACCAAACAAAAGAAAAGGGCAATCTTCCTTCCCATGATAACCACCCCGCGTATCTTCCGCGCCAACGCCGCTTCCTTCCATCCCAATCAGGAAGGGCTTGAAGGCGATCGCCGTGTTGGCGCTGGCCTGCAGCCGCCGCGTTGCCGTCGCGGCAAACCTCGCGGCTTTGCACGGAAATAAAAACAACTTGTGTATATACAAAAATGTGATACACTCAATGTATGGAACGATATTTCGAATGGGACGACAAGAAAGCTGAAAGCAATTTCCGCAAACACGGTATCCGCTTCGAAGAAGCCGCGTTGGTCTTCGATGATCCGCTTGCCCTGGCAGACCAAGATCGCATCGAAAACGGTGAACAACGTTGGCAAACTATCGGTATGGTTGGAGATTGCTTACTCATACTCGTGGCGCACACAGTACGGTTTGAAGAACAGGATGTCGAAGTCATACGCATTATCAGTGCGCGCCGGGCTGATAGAAAGGAGAGAAAACGTTATGAAGGTCAGATACAAACGGGAAGAACTGCCAGAACTAACAGAAGAACGTAAGGAAGAACTCAGAATTCTTGCCGATAAACCTGACGAAGAAATCGACTACAGCGATATCCCTCCGTTAAATGAAGAATTTTGGAGCGGTGCAACTAATCAATTTTTCAAACCTATTAAGAAACACGCTTCTGTAAGAATAGATGCGGATGTATTAGCCTGGCTCAAAAGTCAGGGCAAGGGATATCAAACAAGAATGAATGCAATTTTACGGGAAGCAATGCTTCGATCGTTGAACAATCTTTCCTGAATGTCATGAAATGGTGAAGAAAAAGACGAATACCGTTGAAAGTATTCGCCTTTTTCATTTGCTGGCAAGTTTCAATCTGAGGTGATAACAAATACTTTTGAGATAGGCAAATGATGTTTTTTTTGCCTGTTCCCCCAATTTTTTCAGGGAGAAGGATCCCTTAACGCGTACTTCACGCTTTTTTTGATTTCATGGCGGTTTCGGGAATTCTGCCGGAAAAGACCGGATAAAACTTTACTTGTCAATTCTGGAGCAAAAGCATACATCTTCCGCATGAAAACATGATGTTTGTTTCATGGCGTTCCGAGACGCAGAATGATTTTGGAGAGTCATGAGAAATGTCAATCGCCGGTAACGGCCAACCAGGAAAGGGATTATCGTATGAACAAGGTACAGACAGCCATGGTGGCGACGATTTTCACCGTTTTCGGGATCTGTTGCACAGTCGGCGCGGCACCGCCTCCTCCTCCCCAGGATCCGGGGCAGAATCAGGAACTTGGGGCTCCTCCGGCTCCTCCCTGGGGAGAGAAATTGACTCCCGAAGTGAAGGAGATGTTCAAGCAGCATCACAAGACCATGCATCTTCTGCGAATGGAGATGAAGGCGCTTCAGGCCAATCTGGATTACAAAATTGCCGCCGAAGCCTCTGACGAGGAGATCGATGCGCTTGTGAAGAACATCGGCGAGCTGGAAGGCAAGATGACCGCCGAAAGCGTCAAGCTGCGCCGGGAAATGGTCAAGAAGGGTTTGCCCGATCCCGCTTTGGGCTGCCCGCATATGCAGCATGGCCCCAAAGGTTTCCATGGCCCCAGGGGTCCGCATGGTCCCAAAGGTTTCCATGGCCCCAAGGGTCCGCATGGCCCCAAAGGTTTCCATGGCCACAAGGGTCCGCATGGTCCCAAAGGCCCGCATGGCCCCAAAGGTTTCCATGGTCCCCAAGGTCCGCATGGCCCTCAGGGTCCCCATGGCCCGCAGGCTCCCCCGGCTCCTCCAGTTCCCCCGGTTCCTCAGGGAGAACCGCAGCCCGCTCAGCCGTAATGTGACAATGGAAGCATAGGGAGCGGATTTGACAAACGTCAAGATCGCATCTCGCGAAGAATGAAAAAGGGGGTGAAAGAGCCTTTATCGTGGCTTTCACCCCCTTTGCCGTTTTTTATATCGTCTTTCACCGGCATTTTCTCCATTTTCTCCGGCGCCTTTCCTCACTGTCTCAAAAAGCCTCAATGTTTCCGCCCTGTTTTCCGCGAAGAACGGATCTTCCGCATTCATCAAAAAATCATTTGACGAATAAAAAAATTGATGGTTTTCGTTGTTTGTCCGCGGTGGCCGGATTGACTCGTACATGCCGCCGTTTTTGCTGAAAAATTATCTTTCGGAGTCTTTGGAATGCTGTCGTCCGATACGCAATGGTCGCGGGGCAGGGTGTTCGGAACGTTCATCCTGGTATGGGCGCTCCTGTTTCTGTTTCGGCTGGGTTATGTGGAACTGGCCTTCAACGAGGTGCGGCGGGTATATCCGGCCTTGACCATGCTTTCCGACGGCCATTGGCTGACGCCGGTGTTCAACGGCCAGCCCTACTACCGCAAACCGCCGCTGATGAACTGGCTGGTGGCCTTTTTCGTTGGACTGGGCGGCAGGAACGAGTTTTTTTGCCGGCTGCCTTCGGCTTTGAGCCTTGTGCCGCTGCTGGCGCTGCTGGCCTTTCATCGTGGCATGTGGCTGAGCCTGCGCGGGCGGCTGTGGGCCGGTCTGGTGCTGATGACGGCGGTAGGCGTTCTGCGGGCCGGACGGTTCTGCGAAGTGGACATGGGGTTTGCCGTCTGTGCGGGATGTGCCATTTTGCTGTGGCTGGACAATCTGTCGGTGGGAAGGGAAGACTGGCGGCTGTGGGTGCCGGCGGGCGTGGCTCTGGGCCTGGGGATGCTCTTCAAGGGGCCGCTGATCCTCCTGGTGTTCTATGTGACCGCTTGCGCGGTGCTGCGCAGGCGGCGGAGCCCGAGTTTGCTGTGGAGCCCGGGACATGCCGCGGGGCTGGTGGTGGCTCTGGGAATCTTTTCCTCCTGGCTTGCGGCGCGCGCCGTGTGGGGAGAAACGCCGGATCTTGCGGCAGCCGCGGTTTCAAAAGCCACCGGGGAAGGCGATATGTGGCGCATCTGGTGGATTGAACTGTCGCAGCGGATCCTGCCCCTGGGGCAAAACGATCGTTTCTTCAGTTTCAACAGGTGGCTGCGCGGCTTCGTTGGGGGGCCGGCGCTTTTTCTTCCGTGGCTGGCACTGGTGCCGCTGCTGTGGCTGCGGGCGGACAGGTCGGCAGATGAGGGCATTTCACGCGGGTTGCGTGACGCGCTGGTGCTGCTGACGATCCTCATCCTCGCCATGCCCTTGACCAAGGCGCGTTATCTGCTGCCCGTTTTTCCGGTGGCGGCCTTTGCTCTGGCCCTGCTGCTGGAACGTCTTGATGCCGTTTGTCCCCCGGTCGTGCTTTGGTGGCGGAGATTGCTTCTGGCCCTGCGCTGGCTGCTCCCCCTTCTGGCGCTGGCGGGCATTGCGGGACTGGCGGCGCCCTGGCTGCGCCGTTCGCCGCTTTCCTCCCGTTTGATTTCGCTTGCAGCCTTGGTGACCTGGCAGCAGGTTCTGCTTTCGGCGCTCGCGCTTGCGCTTGCGGTGCTGTTTGTGGCCTGGGCCGGGCGCTCCTGTCCAAGGCCCGCGACGGTTTCCTCCTGCATGACGGTGACGGTTGCCGCGCTGGTTGTGATTATGCTGTTCTGGCAGATTTTCCATGCCCCTCTCGAGCAGAGCCGTGAAATCATGCGCAGCATTGCCCGGAGGGCGGTGGCGGGGCTTCAGGCCGGAGATGCGCTGGGAACCGTGGGTATTTCGCCAGGCAAGCCCCTCCATTTCTATCTGCCCGCCACGGCGCGCCTTCTCGATACCGGTTCCGACTCCCGTCTGCGCGGGGAACTCGACTGCATGAGACGGGTGATAACCCTGGATCGGCGAGGTTTGCCGCCGGAAGACGACGCATCCGTTTTGCCGGATATGCACCAATTTTTGCGGGAAGACGGTTTTCTTCCCATGGGCAGCTTTCAAAATCACGATGGCGTCTATATGATATGGGATCGTGCCGTGCGTCCGTCCATGAATGGCAACAGGCGTACAAGACATTCATCTTTTGTCCCGGATACCAAAAAGGAGTTGCGATGACTTTTGCCGCCAAACATTCCAAGATTCGCCGTGCCGAGGATGCGGATGTGAGCCGGATTGTCGCCATCTGGCTGGCCGGTTCCATTCAGGCGCATGACTTCATTCCCGGGGATTTCTGGCAGACGCGCACGGATGCCCTGCTCAACGTCTATTTGCCGCATGCCGAAACTTTGGTGCTGGAATCCCGGGGGGAAATAGTGGCCTTCTCCGTTCTCCAGAAGGAGCATCTGGAAGCGCTCTTTACCCATCCTTCCCACCAGCGGCGTGGGCTGGGTTCCGAACTGCTGAACTTTGTCAAGACCTTGCGTGGCTGCCTGACGAGCAGGGTGTATCTCCACAACGAGGGCCTCGTGCGCTTTTACCGCAACGCCGGGTTCTATGTGGTGGAAGACAGTGAAGATCCGGTTACCGGCGCCCGGGAGGCGCTTATGCGCTGGGAGCGCAACGGCCTGGTGTCGCCCCGGATAATATGAGGCGGGAAAAGGAGCCTGAAAATGAGGAGACCATGTCCCATCTGTGGCCGTGAATGCGACTGGGAGGGCAATCCCAGCCGGCCTTTTTGTTCGGAGCGCTGCCGCCTCGTCGATCTTGGCCGCTGGGCGGATGAAAGCTACCGGGTGCCGGTGAAGGACGACGGTCCGTCCCCGGATCTGGAAGAAGGAGAAAAACATGTACCATCTGACGATTGAGGAGGAATTCGCCGCCGCGCACAATCTGCTCAACTATCACGGCGACTGTGAAAAACTGCACGGCCACAACTGGAAGGTGGAAGTGACGGTGGCCGCGCGCGATCTGGACAGGGCGGGCCTGGGCCTTGATTTCCGCGTGCTCAAGGATGAAACCCGCAGGCTGCTCAAGGAGCTGGATCACAAGTATCTCAACGAACTCGAAGCCTTTCGCAATATGAGCCCCTCGTCGGAGAATATCGCCCGTTACCTGTTCGGGCGGCTGGAAACGGCGCTTGCCGCCTGGCCGGTGGAGGTGGAGCGGGTCGGCGTCTGGGAATCGGGCCGCGCACGAGCGGAGTACACCCGTGACTGAACGCTGTGAACGTGGTCTTCCGTTGGTGGAGGTTTTTTCCTCCGTGCAGGGGGAGGGAGCCTGGGTGGGACGCCGCCAGATCTTTGTGCGCTGCGCGGGCTGCAACCTCGCCTGCGCCTACTGTGACACGCGCCACGAGATGCCGTCCGAAATCCTGACGGAAGACGGACGGGCGCTTGCCAATCCGGTTGGGCCGGAAGCACTGCTGACGCTGGTGGACGCTTTCCTGAAACGCCTCCCCGGAGCGCATCACTCGCTGAGCCTTACCGGCGGAGAACCGCTGCTGCATGCCGGAATTCTGCGGGAGATCCTGCCGCTTCTGCGCGGACGTCTGCCCGTCTATCTGGAAACCAACGGCACCTTGCCGGAAGCCCTTTCTCAAGTTCTGCCCCATCTCGATCATGTGGCGCTGGACATCAAGCTCTCCACCGTAACCGGCGAGCCAACCCGCTGGGAGGCGCATGCGGAGTTTTTGCGGCTTGCGGATCCGGTAGGCGGCTGCGTGAAGCTGGTGGTGGCGCCGGAGCTGGCGGAAGAGGAGCTTGCGCGGGCGGCCGCGCTTGCCGCGGAAAAGGCGCCGCATCTGCCGCTGATTTTACAGCCGCGCACCGGCGGCGCGGCTTGTACGGCGTCCCGGCTGCTGCGCTGGCAGGCGCTGGCGGCCCGTCTGCACCCGGATGTGCGGGTCATTCCCCAGACCCATGTCGCGCTGGGGCTCCGCTGACTTTGAATTTTTGCGCCTGGTTTCTGAGCGAATATTCCAATCTGTCTCGCCGGTTATCGGCATTGCAAGAGAATGGGACAGTGGAGCCTGAAAGGAGAAATGTGATGAATACAGCCCTTGTCAACGAATTGTATATACAATTGTCGGATGAATCAAAATCTGATGCAATTGATTATATGGAATATCTTATTGAACGGGACAGAAAACGCAGAGCTGAAAAACTCGTAAAAGCATGTAAAGAAATTGATCAAATATTGGATGGAGATACCGGTTGGGTAAATGAGGAAGAAATGGTAGCAGATATGGCTAATTTCAGAAAAAATAAAATGAAATTATGAAAATATTAATTGATACGAATGTTTTGATATCTGCACTGATTTTTCATGGAAAGCCATTAGCATTACTTAATAAATTAATATTAAAAGGGCATACAATTTATGTAACGTCCTATATTGAACAAGAGTTTAAAGAAAAATTGATGCAAAAATGGCCATATAAAGCTGATAATATATATAAAATATATAAGAATATTGGATTTTCTTTTTTAAGAAGTTCTGAAGAAAAATTTGGAACATTAAGAGATGAAAAAGATATTCAAATATTATCTGATGCAATCTTTCACGGAATAAATGTCATTTTGAGCGGTGATAAGGATTTCCTTGAATCTGATCTGGAATATCCGATGGTTATGTCTGTTTCAATGCTTTATGATTACTTGAATCTCGATAAGGATGAGCACAACTGAGCTTGCCTCTGTCTTTTACCGTCCAAGGAGTTTATTGGGGAAGTTTGCCGCGCATTGAAAAAGATTCTTCATCAAACAAACCGGGGCGAAAGTTTCTGGCTTTCACCCCGGTTTTTTGTACCTGTCCCGGTCAAACGCTGGAACAGGAATGTTCTTCAAAAAGACGGTCCTGTTTTAGAAACCTGCCGCCATGCCGTCCTTGCGCAGGTCGGAACCGGCGCGGTACACACCGTTCACCGGACCTTTGCCGTCTGGCGCGGGAAGTGAGGGATCGGCTTCAAAGAGGATTCCCTGATAACCTCCGGCCAGACCGCGTACGGCCTTGACATTGTGCCCCATGGCGCGCAGTTTCTCGCCCACTGCCTTGTCCAGATAGATGTCCAGATCCAGCCGGTCGGCCACCTGATCATGGTCGAAGCGGGCCGCGTCGGTGGTTGCCTGTACATTGTAGCCCAGATCAATCATGTTGATGACGTGCTGGACATGCGCCTGCGGCTGGGTACTGCCGCCCATGTTGCCGAAAGCCATGAGCGGCTTGCCGCCCTGGCTGATGAATCCGGCGATGATGGTGATAAAGGGCCGCTTGTGCGGTTCCGGGCGGTTGGGATGCGTGGGATCCAGCGGGAACATCGCGCCGCGGCAGGAGAGCTGGAAGCCGTAGCCCGGAATGGTTACCTTGGAGCCCCAGGAGAAGTAGACGCTGTAGACCAGCGATACCATGTTACCCCAGCGATCCGCCGTGGTCATGTAGATGGTGCCGCCGCCCATGTTGCCCTTCACGCTGGCGGGACGGGCCTTTTCCGCGGAAAGCATCGGGCAAAGCTTTTTAGCGTAGTCCTTGGAAAGCAGTTTGTCCAGTGGCGGGCCCTCGAAACGCGGGTCGGCGTTGTAACGCAGCAGATCGGAGTAGGCGATTTTCTTGGCTTCCGCCATGTAATGGGTGAAGAGCGGGTTTTCGCGGCCAAGTTCCGCCAGATCGAAGTTGTTTTCTTCCGAACAGACCTCAAGTATGTTGAGCATTTCCAGTGCTGCCCAGCCCTGGCTTGGCGGCGGGGTTTCCCAGATATCGTAGCCGTGATAATTGGTGGTGACCGGTGGTACCCATTCCGCCTCGAAGGTGGAGAGGTCCTCCATGGTCCACTCCGCGCCCAGCGAGTTGGCCTTTTTCACGATGGCTTCGGCTATTTCGCCCTTGTAGAAGGCATCGCGGCCCTTTTCCTGCAGGACCCGGAAGGTGCGGCCCATGTCGGGATTGCGGAAGATGCTGTAAAGCGCCGGTACCTCGCCATTTTTCGTATAGACCGCGGCCGTATCGGGATCAACGTGCAGCAGATCCTCTTTGGAAGCGCGGAAGTTGCCCGCCAGCACCTCATGTACAGCAAAACCTTCCTCCGCGTAATGCGCGGCCGGTTCCAGCACTTCCTTGAAGGTCATGGTGCCAAAGCGCTTCAGAAGCTTGTCCCAGCCGTCCACTGAACCCGGCACCACGGCGGAGAAGATGCCCTTCTTGGGGATCTCCTTGAAGCCGCGTTTGGTAAAGTAGTCGATGGACCAGCTGGCCGGAGACCAGCCGTTGGCGGAGATCTGGTAGAGCTTTTGATCCTTTGCCGACCAGACAATGGCGAAGAGCTCCGCACCCAATCCACAGCTATGTGGTTCGACCAGCGCCAGCATCGCCGAGGCTGCTACCGCGGCGTCCACCGCGTTGCCGCCATCCTGCAGGATTTTCAAACCGGCCTGCGTGGCCAGCGGTTCGCTGGTAGCCACCATGCCGTTGCGTGCCAAAACCTCCGAGCGCGTCTGATCCATCCAGCCGTAGGGGCGGGTGGCGCGGGTCGCGGTGATGTGTTCACCGGGGTTCCAATTGTCGGGAGTGGGACGCCCAAAGGCATTGGGATGGGCCTTGCCGCCCGCCGGACTGTCCGAAGGGAGCAGGGCGATGACAAGAAACAAGGACACCATAAGGCATAAAAAAGTACGTTGCTTCATGAAAACCTCCCTGTGATTGAAAAAACGTAAAAAAGGATGGGTTTTCTTCCACTTGAAAAGCCATGGGTGAAGCTGTGCCGCGTTTTCATCACCTCCTTCGGGTTGTAGGTGTTATGATGCCGGGAAATTTGAAAGAACTTTGAATTTGGGGTTGCAGGAGGGATCTTGGGAAGCAACCGGAGGAAAGTTTGGTTGAAAGGTTGAGATGTGCCTTTTCGGGAATGAAGGACGGGCAGTGATATGAAACTGCTCTGATCCTTGTTTAAGATAGTATAAAGCAATCGTAAAGAAAATATAAAATACTTTTTGTGAACAGGCCTCCTCCCGGGGGGCCTGCCACGGCATGTGGCCATAAGTTGGGGGAGAGAAGGCGTTCATGGATGGCAACCGCAAGATTGCTGTAGAGCTGGAAGATGGCATCACTGTGGAGAGCGTGTTCTACGGAAGCGGCACACTCTGCCTCTCCAGCCAGGCGGGCTGTCCCCTGGGGTGCGCGTTTTGCGCGTCCGGACGCACTTTTTTCCGCAACCTGAACCTTGAAGAACTCTGGGCGCAGGTGGAGCGGGCCCGGGCTTTGGGCTGCGATTTCCGGCGCCTGACGCTGTCCGGCAGCGGCGAACCCCTGCTGAACTGGGAAGTCACGCGCGCCTTTCTGGCGGAGTGCCGCGAACGTGGCCTGGAGCTGTCGCTGACCACCACCGGGCGTCCGCTTGAACGCCTGGAAGAGCTTCTGCGCCTGCCCCACAACGGCCTGATGCTGTCGCTGCATGCCGGAAGCGCCGCGACCTACCGCCGCATTCTGCCGGAAGGCCCCGGTCTTGAGGAGCTGTGGGCGACGCTGGGCAGGATCTGGCCCGGACTGTCACGCCGGAGCCGCCGCCGGGTGGGCATCAACTACCTGCTCTTCTCCGGCCTCAACGACACGGCCGCCGAACTGGAGGAACTGGCGCGGCGCATGGCGTCCTTTCCGGAGGCGACGCTGCACCTCCTGCGCTACAATCCGGTGGGTCTTGCGTCCTTTGTCTCACCCGAAGAGGAACGGCGGCAGGAGATCTACCGCGCCTTGCGCGCGCAATTGCCCCATGTGCGCCGGGGCAACCGCTGGAGGGGCCAATGCGAGGGCGGCTGCGGCACGTTGCTGGCCGCAAAGTCCCGCTGAAGGCGCATCCATCCGAAAATCGCGCAATGGCTTCCGGGGCGGGGGATGCCGTGCTTTTCGCGCGGGAATGTGCTATCGTGCAAAAAAATTACCGTCCCCAAAGGAGAGTGTCATGCAGTTCGAT
The DNA here is from genome assembly GCA_017552515.1 of Deltaproteobacteria bacterium. Lineage (GTDB taxonomy): Bacteria > Desulfobacterota > Desulfuromonadia > Desulfuromonadales > JAAYDE01 > RGIG7977. The sequence goes on from JAFZPK010000181.1 coordinate 11,168, forward strand.
ATCCCGCTCAAGTACGATGACGACTTTATCACGTCGATGATCAACGAAAATCACGAACGGATCTATTCGGTCTTTTTCACGCTTCCCAGCTCGTTCATGACCGACGCGCGCGTCATCTACAACAAGCCGACTTTCCAGAATCTGAACCGCGCGCTGAAACTTATGGCTCCGGACGTGAAGAAGTATGTGACACTCAACGGGCGCTACAATCCGCCGCTCAACTACTCCAGCGACAACGTCCGCGGCAACTGCCGCCTGCTTCTGGATCTGCACGATCGGGGCCTGCTGCACGGCATCATCTTCCTCGACTTCTTCTATATCCGCCGGATGATCGCCATCGAGCCGCGCATCGGCGATCTGGAACTGGTGCCGAGCGTCAACTGCTTCATCGACACTATCGCCAAGTTCCACACCATGCGGCGCTATCTGGAAAACGCCTGCGGCGCCTTCCGCGCCCGCAAGATCATCCTTGACCGCGGCCTGAACCGGGATTTTCCGGCGCTGGAGCGGCTGTGCCGCCAGATCAAGGCCTACGATCCCGATCTGAAGATCGAGATTCTCGTCAACGAGGGCTGCATGCTGCACTGCCCGTTCAAGGTCAATCATGACATCTTTATCTCGATGTCCAACGATCACAACCGCGAGCAGGTACACAAGGCCACCGACTGTGACGATTTCCATCTCAACAAGCTCTACGGCTGCCAGAACAGCAACCTGCTCAATCCTCCCAACGTGTTCCGTTCGCCCTTCATCCGCCCGGAGGATACGTACATGGTCGACGGGTTGGCGGATATCCTCAAGGTCTGCGGCAAGACCCTGCCGGTCAGCCGTATGAGGATG
>JAFZPK010000003.1 GCA_017552515.1 Deltaproteobacteria bacterium
GCAAAGGCGGCTGCAGGCGGCAAGCGCCCGGGTTGAGCTGGATTTCCCCTATTTTATTGAAAAATATGCGCCAGTAAGCCGCGCGCCGGGACTGATGGAGTATCGCTGCGCCTTTGTGGGCTCCTCTTCGCCGGAAGGCGATGACGCCGTGCTGCGGGTGACCGCGCCGGTGACCACGCTTTGCCCCTGCAGCAAGGAGATGTCCCGTTATGGGGCGCACAACCAGCGCGGCCCCGTGAGTGTGGAGGTGCGCACCGTTTCCGGAGCGCGGATCGATATTGAAGAACTTGTGGAAATGGCGGAAAACTCGGCGTCGGCGCCGGTGTATGCGCTTCTGAAACGCGAGGATGAAAAGATGCTGACGGAACATGCCTACGAGAACCCGGTCTTTGTGGAAGATCTGGTACGTAATCTGGCCCAGAGGCTGATGACGGATCTCCGTATCGACTGGTTCCGGGCGGAGGCGGTCAGTCTGGAGAGCATTCACAATCACAATGCCTTTGCGCGGATCGAGTGGCGGCGTCAGGCAGACGGCCATGGAGCGGGTTCCTGAAAAAAGATGAAAAGGAGCGGTAAATATGGGTGAGAAGAAGAGAAGACAGGCCGCGTCCCCCCGGGGAGAGCGGCGGGAAACGCTGCGGGAGAAGGGCGAGAAGATGATGAACAGCGAGATGGAGCGCAAGCTCAACCGTCTGAAGGCAATCTGTGTCATCGGATCAAGCTTGCTGGCCGCTCTGCTCCTGTGGTTGTTTTCCCGCTAGGGTTCTCTTACCGGGTGAAAGCATCGTGCAATTCTTTTTATATTGAAGGAATGCTTCCAAGATAGGCCTTGACGTTTGGGCCCTCTGTGGGGTAGCATCCGGCATCCTGTTGCGAGAACAGGATATTTTTTTGTGTGTCAGACAGGGCGGGGAAACCCGCTCAATTTAGTTTTTGAGGAGAGAAAAAATGGATGTTTCCATCCCCATGACCCAGGAGGGTTATCAGCGGATGCAGGAAGAGTTGCGCAACCTGATCAAGGTGGAGCGCCCCAATGCGGTCCAGGCGATCGCCGAAGCCCGCAGCCATGGCGATCTTTCGGAAAATGCCGAGTACGAGGCCGCCAAGGAACACCAGAGCTTTGTGGAAGGGCGCATCAAGGAACTGAGCGCCAAGATTGCCTGCGCCCAGGTCATCGACCCCAAGACGATCAAGAACAGTGACAAGGTGGTTTTCGGCGCGACGGTAACCCTGTTTGACGTGCAGAGCGAAAATGAAGTCACCTACCAGATCGTCGGCGAGGACGAGGCGGATCTGAAGGAAGGGAAAATTTCCGTGACTTCGCCGGTGGGCAGGGCGCTGATCGGCCACCATATGGATGACGAAGTGCAGATAGAAGTGCCTTCCGGCACCCGGGTTTACGAAGTGGTCGACATCAGATACGAATAAGTTGAACCGTTTTTTCAAAATCGGAAGATTTTCTTTTGCCGGAATCGGACGCCGCAGGCGGCTGTTTTCCGGCTTTTTTCTGTTCGGCGTGACGATATGCCAACACCTGTGACCGGGGGAAGCGGCAGTTCCCTGGACAGCCTTTCCCTGGCGTCCGTCCCTGGGGTGGGTCCGCGAACCCTTGCCAAACTCGCCAAAATCAATATCCGCACCGTTGCCGACGCGCTCTGCACATTGCCCCTGCGCTACGAGGATCGCCGCAGGCTTCGCCCGGCGGACGACATCGCCTTTGGGGAGACGGGGCTGTTCCGGGCGACTGTTGTCTCCCGGCCGCAGCAGTCCGGAAGAGCGTCCGGTCGCCCGGTAAAACAGGGCCCGGTGCAGGTTCTGGTCGAAGATGCGGGCACGAAGGTGGTGCTGAAGTGGTTTCACGGCGTTCCCTATCTGATGCGGGAATTTGTTCCGGGACGGCAGCTGCTGGTCTTTGGAACAATGAAAAATTTTGCGGGTCTCCGTCAGATCGACCATCCGGAAGTCGAGTTTGTGGAAACGTCCGCCGCCGCAAATACTCCTTTTGACTTGTCCGCTTCCTCGCGTTTTGGCGAAATTTTGCCGATCTATCCTTTGACGGAAGGCCTGGCGCAAAGTACCGCCCAAAGTATCTGGCGCAAGGTGGCGCAACGCTATGTGGATGCGGTTGTGGATGCCATTCCCTTGGCGATTCTGCAGCGGCACGGTCTCGTAAAGCTTTCCAGCGCTTTGCGGCAGCTGCATCTCCCTGTGGAGGACGATCCTGCCCTGTTGGAGCGGGAGGATCATCCCGCCCGTCGGAGCCTCATCTTCGACGAACTGTTTTTTCTGGAGCTGGCTTTGGCCCTGCGATGCCGCGGGCGTCAGAAGGAACAGGGATATGCCTTTCAGGTGACGCACCGCTATACCAGGGCGCTTGCGGCGTTGCTGCCCTATCGGCTGACAGCCGCCCAGAGGCGGGTTCTGGGCGAGATCAAGCGCGACATGATGGCGGAATCGCCGATGCGGCGCTTGGTGCAGGGGGATGTTGGCAGCGGCAAGACCGTGGTGGCAATCATGGCGGCGCTCATCGCCATTGAAAACGGGACACAGGCGGCCCTGTTGGCGCCCACGGAGGTGCTGGCGGCCCAGCATTTTCTCAAAGTCCGGCCCTGGATGGAGGCCATGGGCCTGCGTGCGGCCCTGCTCACCGGTTCGGTGCGTTCCGGGGAACGCGCCGCACTTCTGGAGGATCTTGCCGCCGGACGGATTCATCTGCTGGTGGGCACCCATGCGCTGCTGGAAGAGACGGTGCGTTTTGCGCGGCTGGGCCTGGCGATTATCGACGAGCAGCACCGCTTCGGGGTTTTGCAGCGCGGTGTTCTCCAGGACAAGGGAGAGCATCCGGATGTGCTGGTCATGACCGCGACGCCGGTGCCGCGCACCCTGGCCCTGACGCTCTACGGCGATCTGGCGCTGTCGGTGATCGACGAAATACCCCCCGGACGTGGTTCCATTATCACGCGTGCCGTTGGCGAGGAACGGCGTGCGGATGTCTACCGCCTGATCCGGCGTGAAGTGGCGAAGGGGCGGCAGGCCTTCGTTGTCTATCCGCTGATCGAGTCTTCGGAGAAGATACATCTCCAGTCCGCAGAGGAAAATTTTGTGGCCTTGCGCGACGAGATCTTTCCCGATCTGCGGGTTCGCCTGCTGCATGGCCGGCTGACTTCCGCGGAAAAGGAGGAGGTCATGCGTGCGTTTCGCTCGCACGAGATTGACATTCTGGCGGCAACCACGGTGGTCGAGGTCGGCATCGATCTGCCGCACGCCACGGTAATGGTGGTGGAAAACGCGGATCGCTTCGGACTTTCGCAGCTGCATCAGCTGCGCGGCCGGGTCGGCCGGGGCACGGACGACAGCTTCTGCCTGCTGATGGTTTCCGAAGCCTGCGGCGAGATCGGCAGGGAGCGGCTCCGGATCATGGAACGCTCGGCGGATGGCTTCAGCGTCGCCGAGGCCGATCTGCGGCTGCGCGGCCCCGGAGAACTGCTGGGCCTTCGCCAGCACGGCGTCGCCAATCTGCGTCTGGCCGATCTGCGCCGGGATGGCGCCTTGCTGGAAACTGCCCGTGAGGAAGCCTTTCAACTGGCACAGCGGCCGGATTTCGACAGCCATCCCGCCCTGAAGGCGGTGCGCGAAACGGTGCAGCGGCGCTGGGGACATCTGCTGCAGTTGGCCGACATCGGCTGACGAAAGTTCCGTTGCCAAGGTTTCTTTTTTACTCTGAAAAGTTTTTTCGGCGAAAAATCAAAATAAAGTTTGCGTGCCTGCAAGTGACAGGTAATATGTGCGTCGCTGACGTGACAAATTGCCGGTTGAAAGGATGGTGGTTTTTCCGAAATGATGAAGACCTTGCAGGTGCTGTGCGATTCCTTTCCCTATCTGCTGGGGGGAGCGGGAGTGACTGCGGCCGCGGTGACGGGTGCAATGCTGCTGGGGCTGCTGATTGGCGTAAATCTTGCCGTCGTTCAGGTCTACTGCGGCGCATGGCCGCGGCGTCTGGTTGGGCTGTACGTCTGGTTTTTCCGCGGTGTGCCGATTCTGGTGTTGCTGTTTCTTTTCTACTTCGGGCTGTTTTCCGTGTTGGGCATCAATTTGAGCACCTTTGTCGCGGTCATTCTGGTGCTGGGCATGACCAGCGGAGCCTACCAGTCGCAGATCTACCGCGGTGCCATCCAGTCGCTTCCGCAAGGGCAGCTCAAGGCTGCCCGCGCCCTGGGCATGAGCGACCGGCGCGCCATCCTCTCGATCATCCTGCCGCAGGCGCTGCGCCTCTCCATTCCCGGATTTTCCAACGAATATTCCATCCTGCTCAAGGATTCGGCGCTGGCTTACGCGCTGGGCACACCGGAGATCATGGCCCGCACCCATTTCGTTGCCTCCCGTACCTATGAGCATTTGCCGCTTTACCTGATGGCGGCGCTGCTCTACTTCGCGCTCACGTGGATAGGCGTCAAACTGTTGCGCAAGCTGGAGGAAAAGGTCCGTATTCCGGGATATTCCCTGAACTGAACAAGGAGAAGAGGGAAGACACATGACAGATCAAACCATGGTACTGCGTGTCGAAAACATTTCCAAAAGGCTGGGGGGACGGCAGATTTTGAAGGATGTCTCGCTTGAGCTGCACCGCGGGGAGCTGAAGGTGCTCATCGGACCTTCCGGCGGTGGCAAGAGTACGCTTCTGCAGTGCATCAACTTTCTGATTCCGCCGGACGAGGGACGGATTTGGCTTGGAGAGCAGCAGATAGAGATCCACCGCAAGCAGGATCTGTACGCCTACCGCCAGAAAGTCGGCATGATCTTTCAGGATTTCAACCTGTTCGATCATTTGAACGCGCTGGACAACGTCTCCATCGCGCTGCGCAAGGTGAAAAAGATAGCACGCAAGGATGCCGAAGAAAGGGCAATGCGGGAACTGGAACGGGTTGGCCTGGGTGACAAAACCACGCTTTATCCGTCGCAGCTCTCCGGCGGCCAGAAGCAGCGGGTCTCCATTGCGCGGGCACTGGCCATGGATCCGGAAGCGCTTTTGCTGGACGAACCGACTTCGGCGCTGGATCCGGAGCTGATAGGCGAGGTACTGGGCGTTATCCGCAATCTGGCCCAGGATGGCATGACCATGATCATGGCCACGCATCAGCTTGGTTTCATCCGCACCCTGGCCGATGACATCCTGTTCATGCAGGATGGGCAAATTATTGAGCAGGGCTCGCCCGCAGAGCTGCTGGATGCTGAAAATGGCAGTCGCACGCAGGCCTTCTGCGCGAAACTGAACGAACTTTCCGACGAAAGCGAAACGTAAGACCATGGATGAATGGAACTTTTTTATACATCAGGTGGTACCGGCGCTGAACCGTGGTTTGGTGCAGTCCATGTGGCTGATACTTCCTTCCGCCTCCATCGGCCTGTGTCTGGGCGCACTGGTTGGCACCCTGCGGGCCTATGGCCCGTTGCCCCTGCGCAAGGCATGCGACATATACGCCACAGTGTTCCGGGGAACGCCACTTCTGGTGCAGCTTTTTGTGCTTTACTTCGGGCTGCCTTCCATAGGTATCTATCTTTCCCCATATACCGCGGCGGTGTTGGGTTTTATTCTGTGTACCGGCGCCTACCAGTCGGAGTATGTGCGCGGTGCCTTCCTCTCCATTCGGCGTGGGCAGCTGCTGGCCACGCAGGCCCTGGGCTTTTCCTCAATGCAGTCGATGCTCTGGGTAATTCTGCCGCAGGCCATGCGGCGCGCGCTGCCCGGTTGCGGCAATGAGATCATCTACCTTATCAAGTACTCCTCGCTGGCCTACATTATTACCTTCATCGAACTGACCGGCGAAGGCAAGATTCTGGCCGTCAAGTACTTCCGCTACACCGAGGTCTTTTTCGCTATCGGCCTCTACTATCTGTTCATGGTCACCCTGGCGAATTTCCTGCTTACCTGGCTGGAGAAAAAACTCTACATTCCCGGTTTCGGCAGGGGGTAACGCAAAAAAACAGCATGAAAAAACGCGGGAAGAAACCCTCCCGCGTTTTTTTGTTTTTGGAGTTTTGCCGTTACTTAAGCACTTCCCGGAGCCATTTGACGTGGACGCCCTTGTTGGCGGGCTTGCCGTGGAAAACCTCGCCTTCATGAAAAGTTGCTCCCGGGGCGCTGGGAAGCAGGCCTTCCACCGTTTTGCCGAAGCCGGTGCTGCCCGAGGTGGCGAAGAGGACGATGGTTTTGCCGGAGCAGTCGTAGCTTTCCAGGAAGGTGTTGATGATGGTTGGCGCCACGTACCACCAGATGGGGAAGCCCAGGAAAATCATGTCGTAGTCTTCAAGATGGGCGTTCTTGTCCGCGAGCTCCGGCCGGAAGGTTTTGTCGCGCATTTCCACCGAGCTGCGGGACTGCGGGTCGTTCCAGTTCAGATCATCCGCCGTGTAGGGCGTTTGGGGACGGATGGCATAGAGATCCGCCCCAATAATCATCTCCGCCAGTTGTTTGGCAACCGCAGCGGTGACGCCTGTGGCCGAAAAGTAGGCTACCAGTTTTTTGCTCATGTGTTCTCCTTTGCCTGTTGGTTGAAAGGGTCGCCGTTCTTTGAAAAGAAACGGCGGCGCTTCCTTACTTATCCATTTTTCCGCTTTGCCGGAAAAGCCTGTTGCTGGTTTGTTGCTCTTCCCGGGATTTTGGGATGCCGCTCGTCATATGCCCAGCGGCATTTCACCCGTCTTGGAAAAGGGCACCTTTATTGGCAGGCCGTGAAAATCCACCGTCATTGTGCCTTTCAGCGTGTAGCTGGCGGCAGGTTTGCCTTTCAAGCCGAGTTGCAGCGTATGCGTCAGGGCGCCGAGCGCATCCGCTGTCGCACTGCGGATCTCCACCGGCACGTCAACGGAACCGTTGGGCTCCAGCCGGAAGGCGTTTGTGGTCGTGCTCTGGGCGAATTCCTTGCCATTCAGCGCCAGGTCACAGGTAATGCCCTTGATGTCGAGGCTTGCGTCGTTGGGGTTCATGACCCGTAACGAGACCAGGACCACATTTTCCAGCAGGCTGGCCTTTTTAAGCTGGACATCGGAGACCGATACGCTGGGTTTTTCCGGCAGTTTTTGCAGGGACGAGCATCCGGCCAGTGCGAACGTCGCGAGACACAGCAGGGCAAGGCATCGTAGTGATACAAGAGTTTTTGGATAGAGCATGGCATTTTCTCCCTTCAAAGATGATGTGCGCCTTGAAAAGGCGGGATTCCATTTTTTAACAAACCTCTTAAGTATGTATCCTCATCGCGGGGAACGTCAAGACATCCCGGTTGTGGAGTAGCCTGGACTTGCTCTGACACCTGCTTCCGTTTTGTTGGCAGCGGTTGCCTTTTCCTGAACGGTCCGGCTTTTTCGTTTCAGAGCGCTTTGCCGTCAATCAGAATGTGATGCTATTACGCCGCCTGCTGCAGCACGGGCCGGGCATCGTAGGTTTCTGTATGGGTCTGTTTCATACTTCGGCCTGATTGCAGGCTGAGCACGCGCAGGTTAAGCGTGTTGGAGCGCTCAAGGGAATCTTCCGTCACCAGCCTGACTTCACGCAGCTCAAAATCTGTATCTTTTATATACGGTTTTTTCCCTTTGGCTTTCTCGCTGTTGTAGGTTTCTATGGCTTCTTGGCTCATATTGGAAACCAGCTCTATTCTGAATTCTTCCCCAGGGGGCAACTTTCCGATATCCGCCAGTATATCCCTTATGGACTGTTCCGAAGCTCCGGCATGCCGAAGCACTCTGGCAGCGCCTCCCGGGCCGTTCAGGACAAAGGCCCGCACACGTTCGGACCCCTCCAGTGCGCCGTTCTTGGTATTTGTGGTCACTTCTCTTCTCTCCTCAAACTCACGCTGGAAGGTTATGTCAACGGAAGGATTGAGTTGTGCTTCCGTTCCCGACTTTACATCTTGAAGGACGCCCGAAACTTCTCCCTCGCCAAAGCCCTCTTCGGCAAGATAGGCCATGTTATCCATGGCTTCTCCTGTTGTCTCTTGCACATCCTCCGTCCACGACGTACCTATACTTGCTTCCGCCGACAGGCTTATTGAACCGTGAATGGTTCTGGTGTGCTGTGTATGCTCATTGTTTTGCGTTACCGCCCAAGCGGCGGAAATTTCTGCTCCCACGCCAACGCTGGCCGAAGCGATCTCCGAGTCCTCGATGTCCTCGTCGATGGCAACACTGACACCCAGACTCAGTTTCGCATTCGCGCCCACTTCCCCTTCATGTACGATGCTGACCTGTTTGCAGAGCCCCAGATGCTCGGTGCTGGCCCTGCCGCTCAGGACTCCCGACAAAAACATATGGCACTGGGTCCGGTTGGGGAAGAGCAGGTCACAACCTAAACTGCCCTTGGCGTCCAGTCCCACATTATATTCCAGGGTGCTGATAAACCAATCCAGCCCCACTTCCCCTTTGAAGCCCAGGCTTGCCTTTGTCCCTTTCATCAGCGTCATGTGATATCCGTCATTGTCCTTCCAAACGCTGATGCCGTTTTCTCTGGCCACTTCAAGATGAGCGCTGACTTCCACTGCGCCCCCCTCCACAAGCGGCACATCAACGGAAACACCATGTGTCTTTTGGAAAGTAAGAGACTTCGTGGGATCCTCCACATCGTTCATCCACCCTTCTACCAACCTGTCTATTTCCACATTGTTGTCCGCGCTCTGAAGCCCTTTTTTCGCCCAATCGGCAAAGAAGTTTTCCGTCATGTCCTTGAAAGTATTCTGCAAATACAGTCCGGCGTGTTCTTCGGAAATGCCCATACCTGTCATTTGATCGAGACAGCCCTTATAGAAAGGCCAGCTTTTCAAATTTGTTTGATGCAACGCATATTGAGTTTTGACATCATTCACTGTCGTGACAGTTTCGTTTTGGGCGAATTGCTCGCAAACAACAAGAGCAGCAGTCCTTGACAAGGTTTTTTGTTCTTCTTTTGTATAGGCAGCCTTTGCCTTCTCCAA
>JAFZPK010000182.1 GCA_017552515.1 Deltaproteobacteria bacterium
CCCTTCTCCGGCGGCGTAGTCACCGGCGGGATCGTAACGGTGAAGGATTCCGGCTGGCTCATGAGCTGGACCATCAACCGCCAGCCCCAGTTCCGCAATCAGCCCAAGGATCAGTGCCTGGTATGGGTATATGGCCTGTTCACCGATAAGCCCGGCAATTACATCCAAAAGCCCATGCGGGAATGTACCGGCAAGGAAATCTGCATGGAATGGCTGTACCACATCGGCGTGCCGGAAAAGGACATTCCCAAAATGGCGGAAGAAAGCGCCAGCACCGTGCCCGTCATGATGCCCTACATCACCGCCTTCTTTATGCCCCGTGAAAAGGGCGACAGGCCCGACGTGGTGCCCCACGGTGCCGTCAACTTCGCCTTCCTGGGCCAGTTTGCCGAAACCAAGCGGGATACCATCTTCACCACCGAATATTCCATGCGCACCGGGATGGAAGCGGTCTATACCCTGCTGAACGTGGATCGGGGCGTGCCCGAAGTATGGGGCAGCACATACGATGTGCGCGATCTATTGAACGCCTCTGTCATGCTGCGGGATGGCCGTCCCCTCACCGATATGAAGCTGGGCATGAAGGAGAAAGCAGCCGTGCATGAATTGCTCAAGCGTATCCACGGCACCGATGTTGAAAAGCTGCTGGCAGAATACCATGTGATCGGCTGATTCTGCCGCCCGCTGTCTCCGCACTTTTGCAGGCAGCGGGCTTTACTGAACACCTGCACTGTCAAACCCCGATTGATACGTGTACTGAAAATAAGAGCTTTGTGGAAGCAAAACATAGAGCTTTGTGGAAGCAAAACATATTTGCTTGACTTTTGTGTTCAGAACTGTTATACTACAAGTGTCAAGCGTGGCAACACTTTGGCAACACAAAATCGGATAGCCCATCTCAAACGATGGAATATGACGAATGTGGATAATGTGAGCTAAATGGGCCTAACAAAATCGCTTAAGATGGCTTTGCCAGGAGCGAGTGGGAATGACGGCCGGTTGTCCACTTTGTCCGCTTACAATGCCCTTGAACATGTGACTGACACTTTTGATGAACGTGCCGACATGACGTAACAGAGGGAAAACAATGACATAGCGAAACGAAAGAAATTTAGCCTTGTGGCCACAGAAAACCTGTAGTTACAAGGCTTTTTTCATACCCTGAAGCCTTAACAAACCCAAGAAACGACCGGAAACGTCACGTCACTTTTCGGACCGCAAGGAGGTTCAGCGAGAATGTCAATTTGGACTGGAATGACGATCAATGAGGTTGTTACGTGACAGGCAGGAGAATAGGAATACCACAGAGATTCAGAGCGACCGCCCGGAAGGCGGCACACGGAAATTATACAAAAAGTGGAAAGCCCGGTCGAGTGGGAAAAACCAAAATATACGCTGATAGGACTGAGCATAAACACAAAGAGACAAGCCGGCAACAATTTCCGGTTTGCCTCTTTGCTGTTATGGCGTTGAAGCCTGGTGCGGCAGAGCGCACAGGCCAGAGCGACGTCAATCTTTGACGACGAAGTCTTCGTTGGTCATCTCGTTGAATTTACCGCGCGGCACATAGCGAGTGTGCAGGTATTCATGGGAAGCATGCCCGCCGGGCTCTCCCCACTCCTTGTAGAACGCAAGCAGCGAAGGATTCTCATGGGATTTGCGGAGAGGCTTGCGTTCATCTTCGCGGTAGATGGCCTCCAGACGCTTCCGGCGCACAACGGTGATATCCTCGCGGGGGCGGGGCTGTCCGCCGCCGGTGATGCATCCGCCGGGGCAGCCCATCACTTCGATGAAGTGGTAGGGCGACTTTTCATCCCGGATCTGGTTCATGATCTTGCGTGCGCCCTCATATCCGCTGGTTACGGCAATCCGTACCTCGAAGCCCTCGGCAGCCTTCCATTCCGGCTTGACGTTCTCGAGCTTGATGGTGGCCTCGCGGATCTGCTCCAGGCCCACGATCGGTGAAACATGCAGGTTCGGGAAGGGCAGCTCCCGGCCGGTGATGATTTCGTACACCGTGCGCAGAGCGGCTTCCATCACGCCGCCGGTCACGCCGAAAATATCGGCCGCGCCGGTGGAAAGGCCCAGCGGTTCGTCAAATTCCTCCTCAGGCAGGGAAAGGAAATCGATGCCCATGGCCCGGATCATGTCGCCAAGCTCCCTGGTGGTGAGGACTGCGTCCACATTGGGCACGCCGTCGTTGCTCAGCTCGGGGCGGGCGCATTCGGTTTTCTTCGCGGTGCAGGGCATCACGGAAACGACATACATGTCTTCCGGCTTTTTGCCGAGCTTCTTGGCAAAATAGCTCTTGATGACAGCGCCGAACATTTCGTGGGGAGACTTGCAGGTGGACAGGTGATCCAGCTGTTTCGGGAAGTTGTGTTCAATGAACTGGATCCAGCCAGGTGAGCAGGAGGTCATCATGGGCAGGGAGGTCACGCCGCCCTCCAGGACCGTACGCAGGCGCTGCAGGAATTCCGTGCCTTCCTCCAGGATGGTGAGGTCCGCGCTCCAGTTGGTGTCGAACACATAATCGAAGCCCATGCGGCGGAGCGCGGCGGCGAGCCGCCCTGTTTCGCAGCAGCCAGCGGGCAGGCCGAAGCATTCGCCGATGCCGATGCGCACCGCGGGGGCAGGCTGCACGACCACGGTCTTTTTCGGATCGCTGAGCGCAGCGAGCACGCGCTCTTTATGGCTGGTTTCGCGCAGAGCGCCCACCGGGCAAACCACCACGCACTGCCCGCAGAACGTACAGGCGGTGTTGCCCAGCGGGAGATTCAGTCCCGCTCCGATCACCGTATGGAAGCCCCTGTTTTCTGCCGTGAGGATCGAGGTGGTCTGGATCTTCTGGCAAACGCTGACACAGCGGCGGCAGAGAACGCATTTGTTAGGATCGCGGGTGATGGATTCGCTGATGTCCAAAGGCAGGTGCTGACGCTCTCCTTCGTAGGGGGAATCGTCTACGCCCAATTCCCGGCCCAGCGCCTGGAATTCGCAGTCCTGATTCCGGGGGCAGGTCAGGCAATTTTTGTCGTGATTGGACAGAAGAAGTTCATACATGGCCTTCCGTGCTTCGCGGACCCGGGGGGTATTGGTCTCGATGACCATGCCGTCCCTGGCCTGCACCACGCAGGCCGCCTGCAGATTGCGCGCGGGCGGGGCCACCTGCTCCACGACGCAGATGCGGCAGGCACCGTATTCATGGATACCGGGAAGGTAGCACAGACGCGGGATATGGATGTGGTTCAGATCTGCGGCCTGCATGATCGTGCTCCCGGCCGGAGCCGTGCAGGTTTTTCCGTTTATGGTGAGCGTGATATCTGCCATCTGTCTTACCTCCTGTCGCAGCGCAGGCAACGGCTTGCCTCAGCGCGGGCGTCCAGCTCATGCATACCAAGGTTCCGCTCGCGGAAACTGCCAACGGCTTCCTCCGCCTCCAGCTGACGGGTCAGGAACCGCTTATGCGGCACGATGTCGCCTTTGATGTGATAATCTGTGATCTCCTGTTCAAAGCCTTTATAAAGAACGCCCTTCCCGCCGAGATATTTGTCGATGTTCGCCGCAGCGACCTTCGCTTCATAGACCGCGTTGACGATGTCTTCCGGTCCGCGGTGGGCGTCACCGCCTACAAACACACCCGGCATGGAAGTCTCCTGGGTATAACGGTCTGCATGGATACGGGTGCCGTTGAGCTCGATCTTTCCCTTGAGGAAATGAGTGTCAGGCGTTTGAGAAATGGCGGGGATAACAATGTCGAAAGGTTCGACGTAGGTTTCGCCGCTGGGAATAGGAATCCGGCGCCCGGACGCATCGAAGCCGCCGAGGGACTGTTTCATGATTTCGACCTCGCGAAGCTGACCTTTTTCGCCGCGCAAGGCCACGGGTGTGACCAGGGTGCGGATCTTGACGCCCTCCTCCAGCGCATCACGGATCTCAGTCTTGTCAGCAGGCATGTCCTCCTGATTGCGGCGGTAGAGGATAACAACCTCGTCGGCCCCAAGCCGGATCGCCGTGCGGGCGGAGTCGATAGCGGTATTGCCGCCGCCGATCACGGCCACGCGCTTGCCGGTGAAGTCCAGATCGTTCCACAGGAAACGGCGCTTCAGGAAATCCAGCCCATGGTATACGCCTTCCAGCTCTTCGCCCGGGATCTTGAGCTTCAGCGCTTTCTGCGCGCCGATTCCGATAAATACGGCGTCGTACTTTTCCTGGAGCGAACGGAAGGAAATGTCGTCCCCGACGCGCGTGTTGAGGATGATATTCACGCCGGCGCGTTCTATCTGATGAATTTCATGCTCCAGGATGTCCTGCGGGAGACGGTAGTCCGGGATGCCGTAGGTCATCACGCCGCCGGCCCGGCACTCGGCTTCATAGATATCCACTTTATAGCCAAGGCGGGCGAGATAGTATCCGCAGGTCAGGCCGGAAGGCCCGGCGCCGATGATGGCGACCTTCTTGTCCAGATGCGCGATGGGCTTGAGGTCCTCGTCTGTCGGGAAGCCTGTCTGGTACGCCCAGTCTGTCGCAAAGCGCTTCAGCTCGCAGATATTCATGGCTTCGTCCACCGTGCCGCGGCGGCAACGCCGCTCGCAGGGATGGGTGCATACACGGCCGCAAATGCCCGCCAGGGGATTGTCCTGCAGCATGATGCGGGCCGCGCCGAGGTAATCTCCCGTTGCGATGAGGCTCATATACCCCGGAATGTTGATGCCTGCCGGGCAGGTGTTTTCGCAGGGACTGGAAACCAGATCGGCGCAGACGCCTGCGACGCACTTATGCTGGAGAATATGCTGCTCGTACTCTTCGCGGAAGAAGCGGATGGTGGAGAGCACCGGGTTTGGAGCGCTCTGGCCCAAGCCGCACATGGCGGTATCCTTTACTATCTGGCCAAGCTTTTCCAGACGGTCAATGTCGCACAGGCATCCTTCGCCCGCCGTGATGCGGTTCAGAATCTCCAGCATGCGCTTGGTTCCGACGCGGCAGGCCGTGCACTTGCCGCAGGACTCTTCCTGAATGAAATCAAGATAGAAGCGGGCAGTATCCACCATGCAGGTATCCTCGTCCATGACGATCAGGCCGCCGGATCCCATGATGGAGCCCAATGCCGCGAGCGATTCATAGTCCAGCGGAGTGTTGATATGGTCCCGGGTGATGCAGCCGCCGGACGGACCGCCGGTCTGCGCCGCCTTGAACTCTTTCCCGCCGGGAATGCCGCCGCCGATGGAGTAGATCATCTCTGACAGGGGCGTGCCCATAGGCACCTCTACCAGGCCTGTGTTGACAATATTGCCGGAAAGCGCAAACACCTTTGTGCCCGGGCTCTTTTCCGTGCCGTACTGCCGGAACCACTCGGCGCCGTTCAGCATGATGGCCGGAACAGTCGCAAGGGTTTCAACATTGTTGATGATGGTGGGTTTGCCAAATAGACCGCTCTGGAAGGGGAAAGGCGGCTTCTGCCGCGGCTCGCCGCGGTGCCCTTCCACCGACGCCATCAGCGCGGTTTCCTCGCCGCAGACGAAAGCGCCTGCACCGATACGGATCTCGATATCGAAGGAGAAACCGGACCCGAGGATGTTTTTTCCCAGCAGGCCTTCCGCGCGGGCTTCCTCCAAAGCGGGCGTCAGGCGTTCCATCGCCACGGGATACTCTGCGCGCAGGTAGACCACGCCGTGGTTTGCTCCGATGGCATAGCCGCCGATGAGCATGCCTTCAATGACGCTGTGGGGATCGCCCTCAAAGACGGAGCGGTCCATGAACGCGCCGGGGTCACCCTCGTCC
>JAFZPK010000183.1 GCA_017552515.1 Deltaproteobacteria bacterium
AAAGATTGGGCGGAGAGGAAAAGGCCTTCGATTTTATCGTTGCTTCCGGGAACCGGGGCGCCATGCCGCATGGGGTGGCCTCCGACAAGTTTATCGCGTCAGGAGAATTTGTAACCATAGATTTTGGCGGACGGCTTCACGGGTATCACTGTGATGAAACCCTGACACTGGCTTTGGGGGAGCCGTCTGGAGAACTGCTGAAGGTTTACGATATTGTTCGGGAAGCGCATGATCGCGCCAGAAAAGGTGTATACCCGGGACGGCCATTGAAAGAAGTGGATGCCATCGCCCGTGACTTTATCCGCGAAAAGGGGTATGGCGAGTTTTTTGGACATGGTTTGGGTCATGGCGTTGGTCTGGAAATTCATGAATATCCGTTGGTGTCGCCGCGTTCCGAAGATATTGCGGAAGAGGGCATGGTGTTTACTATTGAGCCAGGTATCTATCTTCCCGATATTGGCGGTGTCCGTATCGAGGATACGGTGGCGGTAACGGCGGATGGATGTGAGGAGTTGACGGTTATTTCCAAGCAGTTGCGTATTCTTGGAAGGTAACCGTTTTATCCACGCAAATGCCGGTATGGTGTTTGTCTTGACGAAGCAGTGAGGAATTGAATGAATAGAGAAGAATTGCGCGATGTGATCGAAATGATCATGCAGACGGATATTACGGATTTCGAACTGGAGGAAGATGGAAAAAAACTTTCCATCCGGCGTGGTGGTGGACAGCCCCAGACGACTGCTGCCGCACCGGTCATAACGTCATCCTCTGTGCCCGAGCAGCAGACGGCTGCCCCGGTTGCCGCTCCGCCTTCCGAAGAAAAAAACGAACGGTTGGTCGATATTCCCTCTCCGATTGTTGGCACGTTTTATCGTGCGCCTTCGCCGGATTCCAGTCCCTATGTTGAAGTCGGTCAGGTGGTTGAAAAGGGACAGGTTCTTTGTATTGTGGAAGCCATGAAACTGATGAACGAGATTGAAGCGGATTTCCGGTGCCGCGTTTGTGAAATTTTCAAGGAAAACGCGCAGCCAGTGGAGTATGGCGAGCCATTGTTCCGTGTGGAAAAGCTGTAGGCGCCTCACGAAGAATGCGCGTAAACCTATTTTTGTCCATTATGGCTCATAAAAAGGCCTCCGGCATGTTTCGCCGGTGAGGTGGGATGCTTTATGTTTCGTAAAATATTGATTGCCAACCGGGGAGAGATTGCCATCCGTATTATCCGTGCCTGCAAGGAGATCGGAGTAAAAACGGTGGCGGTACATTCTGATGTGGATGCCGATTCTCTGCATGTCAAACTGGCCGATGAAAGTATTTGCATTGGTCCTGCGGCGAGTGCTGGCAGTTATCTGAATGTCAAGGCGATTATCAGTGCCGCCGAGGTGACGGATGCCGATGCGATTCACCCCGGCTATGGTTTTCTGGCGGAAAATGCCGAATTTGCCGAAATCTGTGGCCAATGCGGTTTGACTTTTATTGGGCCTACGGCGGAGAACATGCATTTGATGGGCGACAAGATTCGGGCCCGGCAAACGGTGGCGGCGGTCGGGGTGCCCATTTTGCCGGGGACATCCGAAGCGGTGCGCAGCCTTGAAGAGGCCGAAGCCGTTGCCGCCCAGATTGGTTATCCCGTTATCATCAAGGCGACTGCCGGTGGGGGGGGACGGGGCATGAAGGTGGTGCACAGTTCCGAAGAATTTGCCAATGCCCTGGCTACCGCCAGCAGTGAAGCCCAAAATGCCTTCGGCAATCCCGATGTTTATCTGGAAAAGTACTGTGTGAATCCCCGCCATGTTGAAGTGCAGCTTTTGGCGGATCAATGCGGCAATGTGGTCTACATCGGCGAACGGGACTGTTCCATCCAGCGCCGCCATCAAAAACTCATCGAGGAATCGCCTTGCCCGGTCATAACGCAGGAATTGCGGGAACGGATGGGTGCTGCTGCGGTGGCTATCGCCCGGGCGGTTCACTATACCAATGTTGGAACCGCCGAGTTTTTGCTGGATGCGGACGGCAATTTCTACTTCATGGAGATGAACACCCGCATTCAGGTGGAGCATCCGGTAACGGAGATGATAACCGGCATTGACCTGGTGCGGGAACAGATCTATGCGGCGGCGGGGTATCCCCTGCGTTTCACCCAGAACGATATCCAGCTTCGCGGCCATGCGATCGAATGCCGGATCAACGCCGAAGATCCGGAACGCTTTGTGCCTTCGCCGGGCAAAATTGATGGCTATCATCAGCCGGGCGGTTTGGGCGTGCGCGTGGAGAGTGCCATCTATGACCAGTACACCGTCTTACCCTACTACGATTCCCTTATCGCCAAGCTGATTGTCCATGCCGACAATCGTGAGGAAGCGATTCGGCGCATGTCACGGGCGCTGGATGAATATATTATCGAAGGAATTAAAACCACCATCCCCTTTCACCAGAAAATCATGGCCAATCACGAATTCCAGGAGGGCAAGGTGGACGTCGGTTTTCTGGAACGGTTTTCCGGTTGAAGCCTTTTTCCGTGGGCGCTGTTTTTCCTTACATCGTTTGGCCAGACGGGCTGGCCAGATAGTCGGCAAGAATCTTCGCATGATCAAAACAAAGGGGCTCGGGCAAAGCTTCTGGAGAAAAAAGGCGGGCTCTGAGCGCATCGTCTCCGCCCTGTGGATCGCCTTCCGCATCGGCTATGAACACCATGGCGACGGTGTGAAAACGCGGATCCCGGTTGGGTGCGGAGTAGGCGCGGAACTGCCGCAGGTTTTTGACCATGAG
>JAFZPK010000184.1 GCA_017552515.1 Deltaproteobacteria bacterium
GACCATATGCGATGCCGGAATTGTAGGTTCCTACCAGGCGCGTCCCTTGCGGTATCAACAGATATTTGCCGGTTGGCGAGTCATAGACGTTCTGGGAAACCTGGGCCATGACCTGGCCCGGCAAATCGGAGTTGATGCCGCTAATCATCATGGCGGGCAGTACAAACCCGGCTTGCAGCGTAAACGGCGAAACTGGCAGTTCCATTCGGGAGTTCAGCGTCCAGGAACCTCCATGGGCATATTTGCTGTACTCGTTGCCGGACGGGACGGAGCCTGATGCCACCGGCGCAGCCATTTCTCCGGTTCCCGATACGCCGGCCACCGGTGTCATGTCCGCACTGCCAGTATCAACGCCGGCCTCTTCCACCATCTGTCTGATCCGCTGGTACTGCTGCTGATAAATGGAGAAGGGATCGGCATTTCCGGGGCCGGCATAACTGTGACTGGCGTTCCCTGGGCCGTTGCCCCGGCTTCCGGCAGTTACACCACTGCCGCCACTTAATCCAGTTCCTCCGCTCACTTTTTGCAGTGCGCTTGGCGAGCGCACTGCGGAGGCCAGTGCGGCGAATCGTTCGTCACGTGCTTTTTCCCGAAAACGGGAAAGTTCATCCGGGAGCGGAGGGGGCTCCTGACGAGCCGGCGGTGGCGGAGGAAGTGACGGTGGACTGATCGTCGGAGCTGAAGCGGCCACGATCGGTTCCGGCGGCGGAGGTGCAATTTCTTCCAGCTTCGGCTGGTTTGCGGCATTGATGAAACTGGTTCCCATCCACGGCGATGTAACGTTTTTTGCCGCCTGGTCCGCTCCAGTATTGTGTTGGGGTTTGTTGGGTTTGACCGCATCCCTGGCCATACGGTCACGCTGGGCCATGGTATAGACACATACCAGGATGAAGCCCACAACGACCGCGCCGACGAGATAAAGCGGTACATTGTTCAGCCGCCGGCCCCCACTGCCGGCAGGTGGGGACTGCGCATTCAGCGGGTCGGGCTTTCCGAGGAGTTTTCCGAGCAGCCGTTTGGGATCAACGCTCATTGGCTGCCATCCTTTACAATGCGGGTGATTTCGACCTTCTTCTGCTTCCGTCCTACGCCCGCGATCAGTTTCATTTTGGCGGGCAGGGAATCCACGATGTAGCGATCGCCTTTCAGACGGTAATTCACGATCAAATCATCCTTGCCGGATATGGCCAGCAGGGCAGGGGCTTCGCCTTGCGCCATACTGCGCGGCATCTGGATGATGGTCTTCCTGCCGTCGTTGTAGACGCGCAACGGCTTTACCGTATCGCTGTCCGCGCTGATCCGGTAATTGAAGTCCAGATTGTCCAGATATTCACCGTCAGGAAGTTTGCGTTGTTCCCTCTCGATCTCCTTTTTGATCCTCATGCTCTGAAATCGGGCCAGTGTCCGATCCGGATAGACAAAAGCCACTTTCGGCATGTACTGCTTGCGGGTTGATTTCAGTTTGAGGTGGTAAGTGCGGACGGAGGTCGTCACCAGCACCGAGGTTTCCAGACCGACATCCGCCGGTTTCACGACCAGATGCTGCACGGCGGTAGGGCCGTTGCCGGTCACCGCCGGTTCCACCATCCAGCGCGTCGCGTCGCCCAGATGGATTGCCTGCACTTCTTCGCCAGGTTCCAGCTCGATGTCTGTCACCTGCATGACCGCGCACACGATGGAGGGATACGCGGCCCCGTAGAAAAAACGAACTGTACCGTCTACTGCCTGGGTGGGCGCTATGTGCTGGCCTTCCTGCCAGCGCCGGATGAGCGCCAGCGTCTCCATTTCCTTGCGGGAGAGCGGAGCCGGTTTGCGACCGCCGCTTTTGCGCCCGAAGTAGAGTTCATCCAGATCGACATTGGAAGATTCCGTATTTTTCAGATGATCCGGAAAGGGAGGCATCCCGCTGGATTCGGTTCCGGCGGCCAGGACTGCCGGGCCAATCACAAGAAACGCCAGAAGAAAAGTTGTCGTTATCCCATGTATTCTCATTACTTTTTCCCTTTCTTGTCCTGGCGTTTCCCCGGTTTGCCGTCGTCATCGGCGAAGATGGCCGGGCAGCCGTCCCGGAAACCGGAGCAACCCCAGAAATTAAATTCCCGGCCATTTTTCTCTCCCTGCCGGTGTACCAGCGGCTTGCCGCAGACCGGACACTTGTGTTCGCTCAGCTGTGCCTTTGGTTTTGTATCCTTGCGTTCTCCCGGTTTGCCGTTGTCATCGGCAAAGGTGGCCGGGCAACCGTCCCGGAAACCGGAGCAACCCCAGAAATTAAATTCCCGGCCATTTTTCTCTCCCTGCCGATGTACCAGCGGCTTGCCGCAGACCGGACACTTGGGCGAGGTCGTCATGATGTAGTTCTCAATTTCCTGATGCAGCTGGGCATATGTCCCGGTCACCAGAGGCAGGTATTCTTCGCGGCCGGCGGCTATGGCGTCGAGACGTTCTTCCATGTTTTTCGTGTACTCGTAATCCAGGAAACCAAAAGCTCCCGTCAGGGCATCTACGACCTGTTCTCCCTTATTCGTGGGTATGAGCTGGCGTTTTTCGATCGTCAGATACCCATGGCCGTGAGTGATGTTGTCAAGGATGGCCGCATAGGTGGAGGGCCGCCCAATGCCGCGTTTTTCCAGTTCACGTACCAGGGCCGCTTCGGTGAACCGTGCCGGAGGACGGGTCTTTTTGCTTACAACCTTGCCTTCCTGAACCTGAAGTTCCTGACCGGCTTTCAACTGCGGCACCTGCATGTCCGGTTCGTCTTCTTCCTCTTCCGTCTGATCTCTGGCAACCAGGGCTTTCCAGCCCGGTAACAGCAATGTGCGTCCTTTGGCCTCAAATACGGCGCGTTTACCATTCACTTCGCCCTCGATACGCAGCGTGCGCAGCGCATACACCGCGTCTTCAAGCTGACTGGCCAAAGCCCGGTACCGGATCAGCCGGTACAGCGCCTGCGCTTCCGGATCATCATTCACTGTTTCAATCTCAAAATGGGTTGGCCGGATGGCCTCATGTGCTTCCTGGGCACCGGTCTTGCTTGTCCAAACGCGGGGACTGGCCGGCACCAGGTGGTTGTTTTTCGCTGCCCAACTGCGGATGGCTGAGACAGCCTCTTCGGACAGATTGGGTGAGTCTGTTCTCATGTAGGTGATATGGCCGTTTTCGTAGAGTTTTTGGGCCAGCTCCATGCAGCGTTGAGGACTGATCTTCAATGAGGCGCTGGCCGCCTGTTGCAGTGTGCTGGTGACAAAAGGGGCGGGAGGAGCCGCCTTGCTCTTTGTTTCCTGACAGTCACGCACCGTTACCGCACTGATCGCGGCTATCTGTTCCGCCACGTTTTTGTCCAGAAGGTATTCCTGATCCTCTTCAAGCCAGCCGCCTTCTTTCGGTAACCAGAAGGCTTTCCAGCTCTCCGGATCGTTGAACGACAACTCGACACCGTAATGTTGGGTGACACGGAAATCACGGATAGCCCGTTCCCGTTCCACCACCAGACGAACTGCGGGGGACTGCACCCGGCCAGCCGACAGTCTGCCGCCGTTTTGTTGGGACAGAACGGGCGACACCAGATACCCCACCAGCCGATCCAGTACCCGGCGACTTTCCTGGGCGGATACCAAATGCAGGTCGATGGTGCGGGGCTGCTCCAGGGCCGTCTGCACGGCTTTTTCCGTAATTTCGGTATAGGTGACGCGCCGGGCATTCTGGAGATGCAGGGTCTGCTCCAGATGCCAGGCGATTGCTTCGCCTTCCCGGTCGGGGTCGGTAGCCAGATAGACGCTTTCAGCTTTTTTCACAGCCAGGGCCAGTTCCTTCAACACCCGTGCACCACGTTCCGTCACCACGTACTGCGGCACAAAATTCGGCGGCTGAACGCCAATATCCTTTACCGGCAGATCGCGCACATGGCCCACGCTGGCCATCACTTTCCAGGATGGTCCCAAAAAGCCCTGAATCTTTTTCACCTTTCCCGGTGATTCCACCACGAACAGTTTCATTGCCCTCCATCCCTCCTCACTTCCGACACATAGTTCCGCCAAACCGTATAGGCGTATCCGGCGCGTCGCCGGGGATTGGGCGAGTGGTACGCGCCAACCGCTGTCCAGTTCAGGCCGTGCCGGTGAATTTCGCAGGCCAGAATCCAGACCCCCAGCCAGACATTGCATTCCGGATCCAGCGCCACCGCCGGATTGACTCCGTATTTGCGCAGCCACCGGCTGTTGACCTGCATGAGTCCCACGTCATGGGACAGGCCTTTCTTTCTGGCGTTGGTAATGATTTGCAGCGCTTCCGCTTTGCTCCGGACCTGATAGGAGCGCCCGGCGACGTTCACTGCGTATGGATTGCCCGCGCTCTCCACACGAGCTATTGCCCGTGCAAGTGAGGCGGGAACCCGGTATTTTGTACAGGGAGCGGTAAAGATGTCGGCACAAGCCGGTGCCGCGACAATCAGGAACAATGCGCAGAGGAACCGTGTCATCGCAGTTGCCTTAATGCGCGGTGCATACTGAATGATTGTCCGCCGGCGTTAATTCGCACATAGGCCGTGCCGGGAGCATCCAGCAGTTCGTCTACAACGTAAGAGAGCGGTATCCCGGATGGTTCTGTTTCCGACACCGCGAAACCGAGTTTGCGCAGAGCATCTTCAAAAGCTGTCCCGAACACCGTTTCCGTGTGTTCCATCCGGAAAGTGGTTTTTGCCGGGTAATAGTGCAGGCACAACTCATCCGCCGCCTCAATGGCCAATGCATGGGTATCGACCGGATAGCGCGTGCCGATCTGATCAACCAGATTGCTGTTGACGACGGCACAGCCCCATAACGGCAAAAACAAAAACACCAGAAGAAAAGTCCTCATATTCACCTGCCTTTACATGTGTTTGACGAAACTGAAGTCCTTGACGTAAATCCCCAGGGGATTGCGCAGGATCTGTTCCTCGTGGGTTTCGGATGTTGGTGGAGCGATGTAGATGGTGAGAAGGCCCCGCATCCGCTGCTTGCCGGTCAGACTTCCCTGCCGGTCACGAGTCTCCTCGACCCAGTCCACCAGCCAGCTCTCGTTGGACTGCGGCAAAATGCTCTCGATCTCTACGTAGACCGTTTCGTTGGCCGCCCGTTTGAAAGGGCTGGTCTGCGGGTTGGAAAAGTATTCAGTTGCCTTGTTGGTTGCCGGATCTTCGGGATTCATATGTCCAAAAGCCCGGAAAATCGCGCTGCGTTTGACCTCGGCATCCGGCGTGACGCTGCGCATGTCGGTAACGAATGCGGCCAATGTCGAACGGATCACCCGTTTGTCCGCCGGAGCGGCCTGATCGGCACGGCCTACCGCCGCCGCCTCTCCAAGTTTGTCTACCGCCACAACGTAGGGAACGATCTTGCTGCGTTGAGATTGCCAGATCAGTCCGGACACGCAGGACAGCGCTATGATCAGGCTCAGGATGGCAGTGATCTGCCAGATGGTGCGCGACGATTTCAGTTCTCCCTCATGCTCGTTCCAGATACGTCGGGCGAACAAATAGGGATTGTCGCCGTCCAGACTGTCCGTATTCACGATTTCGTCATTTTTATTGATGAAAATCGACATGCAGATCCTCTTCTATCCCGCGCTCCTTAAGCCAGATTTCCGGCCAGCCGGAGCCGTGTTCGTTTTCAAGTTGTTGGATATGTTCCACCGTTTCCGCGTCAGACGCGCCGACGAAGGCCAGCGTCAGCGGCCCCAGCGCCAGACTGAATAGCCGCGATCCCTTTTCGGAAAACAGGTAGTAGTCGGACTTGGGTATTGCCGAGGCAACGATATCGATTTGCGAGCTGTTCAGGCCCATGCGCCGGTAGGTTTCCAGCGATGTTTCACCACGTGCCTGAGCGTTGGGCAGGAAGATTTTGCTGGCGGTTGACTCGATGATAACGTCGAAAATGGAAGACTGGATGGCGTCGGAAATGCTTTGCGTCGCCATGATCAGGGCGCAGTTGCCTTTGCGCAGCACCTTGAGCCATTCGCGGATCTTCTCCCGGAAAACCTCGTGCCCCAGCAGACGCCAGGCTTCATCCAGGACGATCAGCGCCGGTTGGCCGCGCAGGGATTTCTCAATTCTTCTGAATAAATACAGCAGTACTGGCAGCGCCCACTTCTCGCCCATGTTGACCAGACTGCGCAATTCAAAGGTCAGCAGGGCCGGGGACCTGGTGTCGATTTGCAAACCGTCGGTTTGCGCATCCAGCAATTCGCCCATGCCGCCGTCCACGGTGTAGGGTTTGAACGTTTGCCGGATGTATTCATCCTGGACTTGCGCCGAGAAATCGGTGAGTGAGGTCAGGCCGGAGCGCTGCATTGATTGCAGAGCACTGCCGATCTCGTTGCGTTGAGCCGGCGTAACCGTTATGCCGTTGACGCCCAGCACCGCCTCGACCCAGTCTTGAGCCCAGGCCAGATCTCCAGCGGTTTCCAAATTTTGCAGCGGGCAGAAATTCAGACCGCCGTCAGGCTCGATCAGATAGTGATTGCCGCCCACTGCCGAGGTCAGCGCGTACATTGAGAGGCCATTGTCAAAGACGAAGATCGTCATGCCTGAATAACGCCGGTACTGGGCGACCAGTGTTGCCAGCAACGTCGATTTACCGCTTCCGGTGGGGCCGAAGATAATGGTGTGCCCCAGATCCCGGACGTGGAGGTTAAGCCGGAACACCGAACTGCCTGTCGTGGTGCAGTACATCAAGGCCGGACTGTTGGGCGGATAGAAAGGGCAGGGGCAGCGATCCTCGCCCGTCCAGATGGAAGATGTTGGCAACAGGTGGGCCAGATTGAGCGTGTTGATCAAAGGCCGGCGGATATTCTCCTCTCCGTGTCCCGGCAGACTTCCCAGCCAGGCCTCCATCGTGTTGTTGTCCTCAATACGGGCGACGAAACCCAGGTTGAACAGCAGTTTTTCGGTTTTGCGGGCTGCATCGGCCAGTTTGTCCCGATCCTCGTCCGCAATGACCACGCAGCTGCTGTAGTAGCCGTAGGCGACCAAACCGCCCTTGACCTCCCTGATCGCTTCGTCAACATCGTTGGTCATGTCGAGGGCGTCCCGATCCGGCGGACGACTGGTTTGCAGCAGCGCATCGATGATGCCGCGCTGTTTTTGTTTCCACTTGCGATGATACTTCTGCATTTCCCGCAGCGATTCCTGCTGATCCAGGAAAATGAAACGCGACGACCAGCGGTATTCGATGTCCAGATCGCCCAGCGCTGACAAAATTCCTGGAACCGACGCCAGAGGAAAACCTTCTATGGACACGACCTGGACAAATTTGCGGCCGATCTTGGGAATGACGCCACTCCAGAGATCCTGCCCACCCAGCACCGCGTCCAGGTGAACCGGAAAAGGCGGCAACTGGACAGGTTGGGCGATGCCGCTGACGCAGAATTGCAGGTGTGCTAGGAAGTCATCGTACATTGTCCCGTTTTCAGCGCGGCTTTTGAGCCGGGCTATGTGAAACACCGACGAGAGCCGGGATTCTAGGGTTGCGACCTCCCGTTTGAACTGTTGCAGGATTTTTGAATAATACCCTTCTTCGGAAAGCGGCCCGGAATCGTCATCGAACATTAAATCGGTGAGCTTCTGCGTCACCAGGAGCGGCGGCAGCCAGGTAACGGTTAGTACGTAATAGCCGTCATACATGGTTTCCCGTCCCTCGAAAAATCTTCGCCGCTCCTGGTCAATTGCCGCGCTGATTCGATCCGGAAAATGTGACTGCCCTTTGGGAATATAGGCCGGCGTGGCATGACGCACCGCGTCAACATGCAGCATCCAGCCGTTGCCCAAAGGGCCGAGCGCCTGGTTGATGATGGCGGCAGTGCGAGACCGTTCCTCGTCGGTGGCATTGGCCAAATCGTCGCCCGTGTATATCCAGGCGGCCATGAGAGCGCCGGATTTGCAGGCAATGATGCCGTCGTCAACGATGGAGGCATAGTTGAGCAGATCATTGACTCCGGGCTGTTTGGACCGGTATGCGGACAAACGTTGGCCACGCGCCCCCTGGAAAAACAGCCAGCAGAGCGGCACCGCCAGAACAGCTATGGCCAGAGGCAGGCCGACGAGAAGTGCGCCGGTGGTGCTCATATTATTTATATTCCCTCTGGTTGATCCGCCTCGGCGTGCTGCGGGCCGGATAGAACCGCTTGTAGCGAATGCTTCGCAAAAACACGTGCCGCAGCAGGGGATCCGCCTTTGCCATCCGACGCAGTACGAACAACGATCCGAACCAGATAAATACGCCAAAGGCGATGGTTTCCCGGCTTTGCCCCATGGCAGCCAGGGCGAAGGCCACAAGACCGGTCATCATCAGCATTTCGCGATCTGCGCCCATGACCAGCATCGGCCGCAGCAGTCCCCTGTGAAACGGCGCTTCCACATCAGCCTCCGATGATGAGTGCTGCAATCGGGATCACTGCGGCGTGGCCGAAGAGACCTGACATAATGTTGCTGGCGGCAACCAGCAGCGCCATGACCAGTACGATCAGCAGCAATGAACGGGTGAAACCATTCAGGTCGCCGCCGAAGATCAGGACACCGCCACACACCACGATACCGATCAAACCAAAAGAGAAGGCTATCGGCCCGGTAAAAGACTTTCG
This sequence comes from Deltaproteobacteria bacterium, assembly GCA_017552515.1. Lineage (GTDB taxonomy): Bacteria > Desulfobacterota > Desulfuromonadia > Desulfuromonadales > JAAYDE01 > RGIG7977. The sequence continues at coordinate 8,611 of JAFZPK010000184.1, forward strand.
CAGACTTTCAAGCCAGCTCTCGTAAGGTAGATCTCCGCCTGCACCGGCTGAAGCCAGGGCGTTCGTCACCAGACAGAGCAGGTTCACCATGATCGTCAAACCGCTCCACTGGAGTGGTTTAAGTACTTTCTTCATTCAAATTCTCCTTTCTTGAAATTTAAGCCAGTGTCTGGAGGTCATACCCTCCATCCGTGTAACCGTTGATGCCCAGTACCTCCTTTACTCTCCGGCCAGCCGGAGTCTTCTGGATGAAAACGACAATGTGCACCGCTTCCCCGATAACCTGCTCCACTTCCCTGGGCGCAAACTCGTTGCGCAGAATCAGACCGCGCAGACGCGACAACGCCATAACTGCATTGTTGGCGTGAACCGTCGCGATCCCGCCCTCATGACCGGTATTCCAGGCGTCCAGGAGATCCAGAGCGGCATGGTCACGAACTTCGCCGACGAAAATCCGTTCTGGACGCAACCGCAGCGCCTGCTTGAGCAGCATCGTCATGGACACCGTGGCTGACGTGTGCAGGAAAACAACGTTTTGGGCAGTACATTGAATCTCGCCCGTGTCTTCGATGATGATCAGCCGTTCGTTGGGGCAGCACCTGGAGATCTCGTCGATCAGGGCGTTGGTAAGTGTGGTCTTGCCCGATGATGTGCCGCCGGCCACCAGGATGTTTTTGTGCGCCGCAACCGCTTGGGCCAGCACGTCCCGTTGGTGGGGTGTCATGATTTGAGACTCGACATACTGGTCCAGCGTGTACACGCTGGATGCCTTGCGGCGGATGGCGA
>JAFZPK010000185.1 GCA_017552515.1 Deltaproteobacteria bacterium
ACGCTACAACGCCTTTATCGACCGGGTCGTCAAGGGGGAGGAACGTATCCACTCCGAAACGCTCTTTCCTTACGATCTGGTTGAGAAAATATGGCCGGAGTACTGGCAAGCCCCCCAGGAGGACAAGGTGGTGGAGGCCCAGTGGCGGCAGTTGCCGAATTACGTGAAGCCGGGCTCAAACGCCCTGGTCATCGCCGACACCTCGGGCTCCATGGCCGGCCGGCCGATGGCCACCGCAGTGGGCCTGGCCATTTACTTTGCCGAGCGCAACACCGGCGCCTATCACAACATGTGGATGTCCTTTTCCAACAACTCGCGCATTCAGCTGCTGAAAGGCGAGACGCTGGCGCAGAAGATTGCAAGCATCGACATGGACGGCTGGGACTCGAATACCAACCTCAGAGCCGCCTTCGAACGGGTACTGGGTATTGCCGTCAAGCACCACGTGCCGGAGGAGGAGATGCCCCAATCGTTGATAGTTATCTCCGACATGGAGATCGACCGGTGCGGCGACAAGAGCTGGACCTTCCATGAGCAGATGGAGCAGCGCTTCCGCGAAAAGGGGTACAACCTGCCCAACATTATCTTCTGGAATGTGAACAGCCGCCATGACGTGTTTCATTCCGACGCCAAGCGGCGTGGCGTACAGCTGGCCAGCGGGCAGTCCGCCGCCGTATTCAGGCAGGTCATGGACTGCGTGGGCATGAGTCCGCTGGAGGCCATGCTGAAAATCCTTGGCGCTGAACGCTATGCTCCCATCAGTGTGGAAACATAAAAGCTCTTAATGCCGCGTAAATGTGCAGCAAAACGCGCATGCGAAAGGGACCCTCACAGCAAATTTTCCCGACTCGAAATCGATAGCCCCATCCTGAAAGGACGGTTTTTTAGCCCCCGCCTGGCTTTTCCAAGGGCATGGGAACTGACTTCCCCAGCCACGGCTTACACCGTGTCAGCCCTCTCTCAGAGGGAGCCTTTGATTCTGCCCCCTTCACTGAGGGGTGTGACGCGCAAGCGCCGGGGGAAGTCCAAAAACAAAAAAACCGGGTCTTACGGCCCGGTATATTGTACAGCATCGACAATTTGAAAGGATAAATCTTAGAATTTGAAGCGGAGACGGGACTCAATGCGCCACAGGTCGCTGCCGTCGCCATTAGAAGCAAATTTATCCCATGCATCATCAGCGATCATGTAACCGCCTGCAAGGCTCCAGGTCAGGTTCTTGGTGAGCTTGTGATCAACCTGAGCGTTGAACTCATAACCAACGGCGTTAGCTCCGTCCACGCTCTTGTCAGTGTTGGCCCACAGGAAGCCAATGCGGCCCTCGGTCTGGTCGTTAAACTCATAACCAACATTCACATATACATGCTGTGCGCCGTACTGACCGATGTTGGGGCCGTAGAAAGCGCCGTTCCAGTCCAGATTCTCCAGCAGAGCCACGGAACCGGTGACGGTGTTGTCGATATCAATGCCGAAGAAGTTGTTGATATCGCCCTTGCCCTTGTCACCACTCATGTACAGGTAACCAATTTTCGCATAGGCGCGTTCAAGGAATTTGACGCCGAGTTCAAGATTGGCCAACCACGCAGTGATATCACGCTTTTCAAGATTGCTATCGCTGGCTTTTACTTTGCCGCCCTGATAGATACCATTGAAGCCGCCGAAGAAAGCACCCTGCTCGAAGGCACCGGAAAGCCCGATCCAGTAGGTCTGCGTATCACCATCGCCCCACCACATCGGATCGATGGTGTCGTTGGAGCAAAGGCTCTCGCCAAAGTCCTCGCCTGCATCCATGAAGTAGACGAAGAAGCCCAGTTTGTTGGCGTCAGCGATATTCCACGTTACATCCAGGGCATAGAGATTGTCGTAATAATCTTTGCCCTCTCCACCATAGCCACGCGTATTCGAAGATTTTTGGCTCTTGTCTCCGTCATTGCGGTACCATGCCAGGGACACATCAACGTCGCCAAAGCCACGAACCAAGCGAACGCCCATCGCGTTATCGCAGAAAACCAGAGGATTCATGTCGGTCTCCTGGAGGCCCATGTAAACGCGGGTCGCGGGATCAAAGGGCAGCTCGAAATCAAGGTAGGCCAACCAGATTTCAATGTTGGTCGCATCGCCCTCGAAGTTACCGCCGGGGCCGTTACGAGTACCGGTAGCTTTGCTCTGACCGGCGACGGTATCAACCTCGATACCGAAGGTTCCACGAACCTTCTTCTCGTCGTCTTCGGCGATCCAGCTCAAACGAACACGCTGGGCATACCGGAAGTCGGAATCCTTTTTATTCTTGTGGGTATCCCCGGTAGCATCAGGGAAATAGTTGAAGACGGAGAAATATTCTCTGAAATCCCCTTTCATCTTCACATTGACGCCGGCGAACGCGGGCATCGCGATCAGCGCGGCTATCGCACCGGCCAGAAAAACTTTAAAATTTTTCACTGTTGCCTCCTAACTGTAATAAATCAACACTGCTTTAAAATTTACTACGTTTCTCACCCCAAAAAGGAGAAAGCTTTACGACCGCGAAATCAACGACAAGCATGCCCCTCTCTTTCACATCTGATTGATCGAGGCGTCGAACTCATAGCCGCAAGCAGGGCACTTCACACGCTGAACATCCGCCTGTTTGCCCGAGCAGGCAGTCAAGGAAATCATCGCCCAAACCATCAGCAGGAACATACCTATCGCCTTTTTCATTCACCGTCACCTCCTTTCCAAAATTTTTCTTTTTATCCGGTCTCTCGATGTTTCTTTACATGAAGCTGCAAAAAAATAAAAGTTGTTTACTCGTCAACTCTTCTCTTTCAAAAATGATGCCACTTCTTCGGTCTGACAAATATCCCTTGTCTTTTCAAGGGGTTTATCCATCTTTTCCGGGTTCTCCACCTTCCCTGAAAAATAACCGTCTTTTTTCTTCAACACACCCCGGATTTCTCCTGGAGCCGGGAACTTTGCATTCCTGTCTTCCCACAAACGCTGTCCCTTCTTTCAAACTCTACGGAACATTTTCCGACCCGGAAACGGCTTTTTCCACCCACCGAATGATGTCATCCCCGGAAATCAGCCCGCCATCCCGCGCGACATGCAGCTTCGCATCCAGAAGCAAAACCCGCGGGATGAGATAGACATTGTACTCCTCCATCACCCGTCCATCGTCAACAACAGCCGCATAGCGCAAGGGCCCAGGATCCCAGTGTTGCAAATAATTACGGATCATGGCGTCGGAATCCTGTAAAAAGACATCTATCACCGCCACATCCATATCCGCGAGGCGCCGCGCGATCCGGGCTACCTCGGCGGACATCATCTGGCACGAAGGGCACCAGGTCGTTGTCAGCTTGAGGACAACCGGCCGGCCGGCAAAAGCAGCAAGAGAGATTTCCTTGCCCTGGAGATCCTTCAGCGTAAATGCCGGAGCACTGGCCCCCTCCTCCAGAGCCGCCGCGTTACTGAGCATCCAAGCGAAAAAAACCGCCACGATAAAAAAAGTTTTCAAAACTTTTACGTTTACCATGACGCCAGCATCCGCTCCCCCCAAACCACAATCTGGATCACATGGCTCCAGCATGTCCGCACTATACACAATCATGGGCAATGGAACAAGAAACAAATGCTTTACAACACAATCGGTTTCATCCTGAACCCAAAAACATCACGCGCCCAGGACGAAAGACCGTTTCTCTCCGCTGCGCGATGCACAATCAGCACACCGTCACGCTCACATCATGTCTACCACGCGGACAAAGCTGGCGTTCACAGCCTTGGACAACTGCTTCAAAACGCTTTCATCCACACCGCTGTCCAGTGAAAAGACAACCATCG
>JAFZPK010000021.1 GCA_017552515.1 Deltaproteobacteria bacterium
GGCATCGCAGCGGAATGAGCCTTCCTCCATGTTGCCGTCGCAGATTCCCAGGTAGACCACGGTCTGGTGGAGTTTGCGCAGATAGGCCACGGCCTCGTCGGCGCTGCGCATGTCCGGTTCGGAGACGATCTCCAGAAGCGGGGTGCAGGCGCGGTTGAGATCGACCAGCGAGTGGGGGGCGCCATGCCCCGGATGGATCAGTTTGCCCGCGTCCTCTTCCATGTGGATGCGGGTGATACCGATGGTTTTGGAGCCGCCGTCCTCCGTTGCGATCTCCAGATGGCCATGGGCGCAGATCGGCAGTTCGTACTGGGAGATCTGGTAGCCCTTGGGAAGATCCGGGTAGAAGTAATTTTTACGGGCGAAAATGGAGCGCGGCGCGATCTCGCAGTGGGTGACCAGGCCCAGCCGGATGGCGTACTCCACGACGGTGCGGTTTAAAACCGGCAGGGCGCCGGGCAGGCCCAGGCAGACCGGGCAGGTGTGGGTGTTGGGCGGCGCGCCGAAGGCGGTGGAGCAGCCGCAGAAGATCTTGGTGTTGGTGGAAAGCTGGGTATGCACTTCCAGTCCAATGACAGCTTCGTATTTCATATCGTGTACATCCTTGTTTTCAAAAGGCCGGTGGTTTCCTCTTTTCAGACGGGCGCGGAGGTACAGAAGTCCGTCGCGGATTCAAAGGCCTGCGCCGCGCGCAGGATGGTGGCTTCGTCAAAGGGTTTCCCGATCAGCTGCACGCCGATGGGAAGCTTCTGGGCCGAAAAACCGCAGGGGATGCTTAAGCCGCAGGTGCCGGCCAGGTTGACGGAGATGGTGAAGATGTCGGAGAGATACATCTGCAGGGGATCCCCCGCCTTTTCACCCAGAGCGAAGGCCGGAGTCGGAGCGACCGGCGCCAGCACGATATCCACCTGTTTGAAGGCCTCCGCGAAGTCGTTGCGGATCAGCGTGCGGACCTTCTGGGCCTTCAGATAGTAGGCGTCGTAGTAGCCGGAGGAGAGGGCGAAGGTGCCGAGCATGATGCGGCGCTTGACTTCCGTGCCAAAGCCTGCGGCGCGGCTGGCGCGGTACATGTCGATAAGACCGCTGCCGTTGTCCTGCCGCAGGCCGAAACGGACGCCGTCGTAGCGTGCCAGGTTGCTGGAGGCTTCGGCGGTGGCGATGAGGTAGTAGCAGGCGACTGCGTAATCGGTATGGGGCAGCGAGATGTCGACAATTTCCGCGCCCAGTTCGCGGAAAGTTGCCACCGCGTTTTCGATGGCGTTTTTGACGCATGGATCCAGTCCCTCGATGAAGTATTCGCGCGGCAGGCCGATGCGAAGGCCTGCGACGCCTTCGCGCAGGGTGGCAAGGTAGTCGGGAACCGGGCAGTCCACCGAAGTCGAGTCGTGCGGATCGTAGCCGGCCACCGCCTGCAGGAGCAGGGCGCAGTCTTCCACGTTGTGCGCCAGCGGCCCGACCTGATCGAGCGAGGAGGCATAGGCGATGACGCCGTAGCGCGAAACGCGCCCGTAGGTCGGCTTGATGCCTACCACGCCGCAGTGGGATGCCGGCTGCCGGATGGAGCCGCCGGTATCGGTCCCCAGGGTTCCGGCCGCAAGGCAGGCGGCCACGCAGGCGGCCGAACCGCCGGAGGAACCGCCGGCGATGCGCGTGGTGTCCCAGGGGTTGTGCACCGGGCCATAGGCGCTGTTTTCGCTGGAGCTGCCCATCGCGAATTCGTCCATGTTGAGCTTGCCCAGAATGACCGCGTCCTGCTCAAGCAGTTTGGCGACGGCGGTGCCGTTGTAGGGGGGCACGAAGCCCGAAAGAATCTTTGATGCGCAGGTGGTTTCAATCCCTTCGGTGATGAAAATGTCCTTGAGCGCCAGGGGAATGCCGGTCAAAGGCGCGGCCTTTCCGGCCTGGATGCGCTGGTCAGCGCGTTCGGCCGCTTCCCGTGCCTGTTCCGCAGTTACCCGGATATAACTGTTGATACGGGAATCGACGGCCTCAATGCGGTTTAAAAACGCGTCCGTCAGCTCGCGGGCCGTGGTTTCGCCACGATCCAGCAGTTCACGCATCCCGTGAATGGTCAAATCGGTCAGTTTCATGGTTGTCCCTTCAAAAAGCGTAAAAATCAAAAAATACTTCGTTCATTTAAACATCCCTCCCTCCTTTAGGGGGGAAGGGGCGGGGATGGGGGGAACAAGAGGTATTTCAATCGCTCCCCTCCCTAACCCTCCCCCCGCAAGCGGAGGGAGGGAAACTATCGTGTGTTTTCTGCCCTCTTTTCCAAGCTTCAATGCAACTCCCTTCCCTCCTTTAGGGGGGGAAGGGCTGGAGATGGGGGAACAGTGTGGGAAACTGTTTCTACTCAATAACCTTCGGCACCACAAAGCAGCCATCAGAAGCGGCGGGCGCATTCTGCAGGGCTTTCTCCACGCCCGGCGAAGGACGGGTTGTATCGGTTCGGAAGGCGTTTTCCAGCGGAACCGCATGAGCGGTAGGAACGATGCCTTCCGTGTCCAGTTCGTTGAGTTTGTCGACATAGGCAAGCATGCTGCCCATTTCCGTGGCAAGCGTTGCGATTTCCTCCGGCGCAAGCGACAGGCGGGCGAGATTGGCCACGTGAGTGACGGTTTCCTGGGTAATGTTCATTTCAACCTCTTGAATTTGTTTGGTGATAGATTAATCTGTCTTTAGATACCATCAACCGGCGGCGGCTTTCAAGACCGCTGCTGTATAAGGGAAGTTCCCACTTTTTGTTGACATGAAGCTCCAAGCTTTGATTCAATAAAAGTTTCCATCCCTTGGTAAAATTTATTTTTTACGGGGACAGCCCGTGCCCGCATCCTGAAAAGCGGGAGCGGCTTTATTTATCAGGCAATTGCCGGCTTATGGCAAAGTTTTTTACAGAGAGGGAGAGGATGGAGATTAGAAAATTCAAAAAAATCATGGCAGCCAACCGGGGCGAGATCGCGATACGAATCTTTCGTGCCTGCACGGCGCTGGGCATCAACACCCTGGCTATCTATTCGGAGGAGGATAAAATCTCGCTGCACCGCTACAAGGCGGATGAGGCCTATCAGGTGGGGCGCGGCAAGGGCGCGGTGGAGGCCTATCTGGGCATTGACGAAATCATTGATCTGGCACGCAAGAAGGGTGTGGACGCCATCCATCCTGGGTATGGTTTCCTGTCGGAAAACGCCGAGTTCGCCGAGGCCTGTGAACGGGCCGGCATCGCCTTTATCGGCCCCAACGCGGATATCCAGCGCCGCCTGGGCGACAAGGTGGCGGCCCGCAAGGTGGCGACCAGCGTCGGGGTGCCGGTTGTGCCAGGTACGCCCGAACCGGTGACTTCCGAAGAAGAAGCCCTGATCTTTGCCAACCAGTGCGGTTATCCCATCATCATCAAGGCCAGCGCCGGCGGCGGTGGACGCGGCATGCGGGTGGTGCGCAACCGCAAGGAACTGCTGGAAGGTCTGCAAAGCGCGGCTTCGGAGGCACGCGCGGCATTCGGCAATCCGGCGGTTTTTCTGGAAAAGTACATTGAGGGCCCCAAGCATGTGGAAGTCCAGATCATGGGCGACAAGCACGGCAACGTGGTGCACTTCTTTGAACGTGACTGCTCGGTGCAGCGCCGCCACCAGAAGGTCATCGAGATTGCCCCGGCCTTCTACCTTGCTCCGGAAAAGCGCCAGCAGCTGTGTGAAAACGCCCTGAAGATCGCGAAGGCGGTCAACTACATCAACGCGGGCACGGTGGAGTTTTTGCTGGACAAGGATCAGAACTTCTACTTCATCGAGACCAATCCCCGCATCCAGGTGGAGCATACGGTAACCGAGCTGATCACGGGGCGCAATCTGGTGGAGATCCAGATCCGGGTCGCCGAAGGCCACCGGCTCTCCGATCCGGAGATCGGCATTGCGCAGCAGAGCGACATTTCCCTGCGCGGCAACGCGATCCAGTGCCGTATCAGCACCGAGGATCCGGAGAACAACTTCTCCCCCAATTTTGGTACCATCGAATCCTATCGTTCCGGTTCCGGACCAGGTGTACGTCTGGATGCCGGCAACGCCTATGCCGGCGCGCGGATTACGCCCTACTACGATTCTCTGCTGGTAAAGGTTTCCACCTACGGCCTGAACTTCCGTGAGGCAGCCGCCCATATGAACCGGGTACTCATCGAGTTCCGGGTGCGTGGGGTCAAGACCAACATCGGTTTCCTGCGCAACGTTATCAACCATCCCGATTTCCTGAACGGCGTCTGCACCACGGCCTTCCTTGATCAGCATCCGGAGCTGTTCAACATCGCGCCGCGCCGCGACCGTTCCACCAAGATGCTTTCCTTTATCGGGCATACCGTGGTCAACGGCTATCCGGGAATCAAGAAACCCTTGCATTTCAAGGATCTGCGCGAGCCGGAGATGCCGGATATCCGCTATGGTGAGCCTCTTCCCAAGGGAACCCGCGACATCCTTCTGGAACGCGGCCCCAAGGGCCTGGCCGACTGGATGCTGGAGCAGAAGAGGCTGCTTATCTGCGATACCACCATGCGTGACGCGCACCAGTCGCTTCTGGCGACCCGCATCCGCAGCTACGATCTGCTGCGTATCGCCGACGCCACGGCACGCATCGGCAGCAACCTCTATTCGCTGGAGTGCTGGGGCGGCGCCACCTTCGATGTCGCCATGCGCTTCCTGAACGAATGCCCGTGGGAACGCCTGCAGAAACTGCGCAGGAAGATCCCCAATGTTCTTTTCCAGATGCTGCTGCGCGGTCCCAACGCGGTCGGTTACGCCAACTATCCCGACAACGTGATTGACCGTTTCGTGCAGCTTTCGGCGGAAAACGGCATCGATATCTTCCGGGTGTTCGACGCGCTCAACTGGACGACCGGCCTGCGTCCGGCGATGGAGGCGGTACTCAAGCATGGCGGCGTGCTGGAGGCTTCCATGTGCTACACGGGCGACATCCTCGATCCCAAGCGCGACAAGTATCCGCTCAAGTACTACGTCGATCTCGGCAAGGAACTGGAACGGATGGGCGCCCACATCCTCAACATCAAGGATATGGCGGGCCTGCTCAAGCCTTTTGCGGCGGAAAAACTTATCCGGGCGCTCAAGGACGAGATCTCCATCCCGATTTCGCTGCATACGCACGATACCTCCAGTGCCGGAGTTGCAACGCTGATGATGGCCAGCCGCGCCGGCGTCGATTCGGTGGATGCCGCCATTTCGTCGCTTTCCGGCCTGACCGCGCAGCCCAGTCTCAACGCACTGCTGGCCGCGCTGAACAACACCGAGCGCGATCCCGGCCTCGATCGTGATGGTCTGCAGCAGATAGCCAACTACTGGGAGACGGTACGCACCTACTACGCGCCCTTCGAATCGGAACTGCGCAGTGGTACCGCGCAGGTTTACGAGCATGAAATTCCCGGCGGCCAGTACTCCAACTACCGGCCTCAGGTGGAAGGTATGGGGCTGGGCGACAAGTGGGAGGAGTGCAAGCGGATGTACCGCCGGGTCAACTACATGTTCGGGGATGTCATCAAGGTGACGCCGGTCTCCAAGATTGTTGGCGACATGGCGATCTTCATGGTGAAGAACAACCTGACGCCGGAAGACATCTACGAACGCGGCAGTGAAATTGATCTTCCCCATGGCGTGGTGGAGTTCTTCCGCGGGATGATCGGCCAGCCCTACGGCGGTTTCCCGAAGAAACTGCAGGAGATCGTCCTGAAGGGCGAAAAACCGATTACGCATCGTCCCGGCGAGTTGTTGGAGCCGGTCGACTTTGCCGCGAGCAAGGCTGCGCTGGAAAAGAAACTGGGTCATAAGGTCAGCGAGCTGGATCATATGTCGTGGCTGATGTATCCGAGAGTCTTCGAGGACTTTGACCGCCACCGCCAGAACTATCTGGATACCTCGGTCATGTCCACCCCGCTTTTCTTCTACGGTCTGGACATCATGGACGAAGCCTCCGTGACGGTGGAAGAGGGCAAGGATCTGGTGGTCAAGCTCATGGCGGTGGGGCGCATCGAGGAGGGTGGCGTGCGTACCATCTACTTCGAGCTGAACGGCGAACCGCGCCAGCTGGTGGTGCGGGATCTGTCCATCGAGGTGGAACAGGTGGAAAACCGCAAGGCGGATCCCTGTGACGCCCGCCAAATCGGCGCGCCAATGCCGGGCCGGATCTGCAAGCTCTTTGTTGATGTTGGCGACAAGGTTGAGGCCGACGATACGCTGCTGGTCACCGAGGCGATGAAGATGGAGACCAACGTCAAGACTCCGATCGCCGGAGTGGTGCGCGATATTCTCCACAAGGAGGGAGCGCAGCTGCAGCAGGGCGATCTGGTCGTGATTCTGGAATAGGAGCCTAACTCACCATTATCAGCGGCTTATGCAATTTTTTCTGACGCATAAGCCGCTGTTTTTATTTGGTTCTTCGTTCTTATCCATCCTTCCTTGTCTTTTTCTTTCTTGATTTTTTCAACATACACCCTAACATGCCACTGCAACACGGAGTGAAGGCCGTTTTGCTGTATGGGGTTTCCCCTGAGCCTGATTTTGTGGTTGCCGGACGGCGTATGTGGCCGTCGGGCGCTTGCCGGGAGGTGTATGTAATTGCCATCAAAAGAACTCAATAAACTCAATGACATGCAGTTGAGGAAGGCCAAGCCGCCAGAGTCCGGCACGAAGTGTCTTGGAGACGGCGGAGGCTTGCGTCTGCTTGTTACGGCGAACGGCAACAAGCGCTGGCAGATGGAGTATGTATCCCCGGTTACCCACAAGAGGCGTCTGGCCGGTTTCGGCACGTACTACGACAATGGCGGCGGCGTGTCCCTGACTGAAGCGAGGGAAAAGCGTGACGAGTTCCGGCGGATGATACGGAAAGGGCTGGATCCCCTGGATGAACAGGAAAAGGAAGCGGCTGCACGCAGGCGCGAAAAGGAAGCGCAGGAAGCGCTTCAACAGACGTTCAGAAAGACCGCCGAAGAGTGGTTTGATGTCAGGACCCGCGAGTTTTCGGACAGGACCCGCAATGCGATATATCGGGCTATCCAGTATTTGACGCCGCATATCGGCAACATACCACTGGCGAAGCTGAGGATCACGGATGTGTCGAAAGCGCTGGAGCCGCTGTTTGACCGTGTTGAGACCTGCCACCGCGTGGCCGGGATTGCGCACAGGATTTGCCGCTATGGAGCGACCAAGGGATATGTGGAAGGCGACTTCTTATCCGCATTGCCCGATGTGCTGCCGAAAAAGCCGTCGGTGGCACACCATGCAGCGATAACGGATCCGGCGGAGTTTGGGCGGCTACTGCTGGCGCTTGACGAGTATCGGGGCGACATTTCAACCGTCTATTGCCTGCGGATGCTGCCCTATGTGTTTGTCCGTTCCAGCGACATCCGCAACGCCAGATGGAGTGAAATCGATCTTAAAGCGCGTATGTGGACGAACCCGGCGGCGCGTATGAAGATGAAGCGGGAGCATGTTGTTCCTCTGGCGCACC
>JAFZPK010000186.1 GCA_017552515.1 Deltaproteobacteria bacterium
AAAATTTTTCAGGGAGGTTGAAATGATTTGTTACGATCAGGAAATGCGGCCGGAAGAACTGCTGGAAGCGGCGAAGCTGATCTGTATGGCGGCGCGTACCGCGCCGAAAGGGCGTGGCCTTGATTTTCTGAAGACGGCCATACTCACCGGAGAAGACAAGGCGCGGCTTGCCGCGCGGATGCGCGACATTGCCAAGCGCGACAACCTGTCATTTTTTGAGCGGGATGCGGGGAACGTGGAGCAGGCGGGCGTATTGCTGCTGTTCGGAACGCGGGCGCAGCCCATGGGGCTTAACGGCTGCGGCTTCTGCGGCCGCGCCTCCTGTGGCGATCTGGCTACGGACGGAGGCCTGTGCGCGTTCAACAGCGGCGATCTGGGAATAGCCGTCGGTTCGGCGGCAAGCCGGGCCGCCGATCTGCGCATCGACAACCGGATTCTCTACAGTGCGGGCAAGGCGGCATTGGAATTGGAGATTATGGGCGAGGACGTGCGGATGATACTGGGAATGCCGTTGTCGGTTTCCGGGAAGAGCCCGTTCTTTGATCGTTGATCGGGAGAACGCGCGGCGGGAAAGGAAGGCTTTCAATGAGCGGCGGTCAAGCTGGAGAAGAGTTGTTTGAAATTGTGGATGAGCATGACAAGGTCATAGGCCTTGCACCGAGAAGCCTCTGCCATGGCCATCCGGAACTGGTGCACCGGGTGGCCCATGTCCTGGTTTTCAACCGGCGGGGCGCCCTGCTTTTACAGAAGCGCGCGCTTTCCAAGGATATCCAGCCGGGAAAGTGGGATACCAGCGTGGGTGGACACCTGATGCCGGGGGAGGATTACGAGCAGGCGGCGCGGCGTGAATACCGCGAGGAGCTGGGCATTGCCGATGCGCATCTTGAGCCGTGGGGGCCTTCCCGTATCCGCAATGCGGTGGAGTCGGAAAATGTCATGACCTACGTGACCTGTCATGAGGGACCGTTTCGCTTTGACCCGGGGGAAATCGACGAGGTGCGGTTCTGGACGGCTGCCGAAATTGACGCGGCCCTCGGCGCGGGGACGCTGACACCCAACTTTGAAGTCCAGTGGCGGCGCTGGTTGGCGGAGGAGCCGGAAAAGCGGCGCTCTCTGCTTGAGCGGTGCCTTGCGAATGCCTGTGGAAAACAGGAGGTGCAGGGGAACGCGAAGGAGTAGGGAATGGGTGGTGAAAAGGCTCTGGTGGCTTTAAGCGGCGGCGTGGATTCGTCGGTTGCCGCCCTGCTGCTCAAGGATGCCGGTTACGAGGTGGAGGGGATCACCATGCAGGTGCTCCCGGGAAAAGGCACGCAGATTGAGGAAGCGGCCGCCGTGGCGGCGGATCTGGGTATCATCCACCACGTGATCCATCTGGAAGAGGATTTTGAACGCGCGGTGCTGGAGCGTTTCCACGATGAGTATCTGCGGGGGCGAACGCCCAACCCCTGTGTGAGCTGCAACCGCTTCATCAAGTTTGGGCGTTTGCGGGAAGAGGCGGTGCGGTGCGGCGCGCGCCTGTTCGCCACCGGTCACTATGTCCGGCTGGTGACCAGGGAAGGAGCTATCAGGCTGGCCAAGGGCGTGGATGCGGCAAAGGATCAGAGCTATTTTCTGGCTCTGCTGGAGCGTGGCCAGCTGCAGGGTGTGGCCTTTCCGTTGGGGAAGATGACCAAGGAGGAGGTGCGGCATCTGGCGCAAAAGCGCGGTCTGCCCGCGGCCTCTCATCCGGAGAGCCAGGATATCTGTTTTATCGGCGAGGAAGGCTATGCGGCCTTTCTTGAAAGCCGTTGGCCGATGGACGCAAATGGCGGAGAGATTTGCCATGTGAACGGACAGGTTCTCGGGCGGCATGCCGGAAGCCACCGTTTTACCATCGGGCAGCGGCGCGGGCTGGGCATCGCCTGGCCGGAGCCGCTCTACGTGGTGGGGCTGCAGGGCAACCAGGTTTTGGTCGGCGAGCGGCCTCATCTCGCTGTCAGCCACCTCACCGTGGAGGATCCGGTCTGGCATGTTCCGGTGTCGGAGGCGCCTTTTTCCTGCCTTTGCCGGATTCGCTACCGCCACCGGGAAGCGCGCGCGGTGGTTTCACCGCTTGGGGAAAGGCATGTCGAGGTGGCTTTTGACGAGCCACAGTACGGCGTTGCTCCGGGGCAGGCGGCGGTTTTCTATCAGGAGGATCTGGTCTTGGGCGGCGGCTGGATCGCGTGAAACATTGCCTGTTCTTGGTCAGGCGCCGGAGAGCCAGTGGGCAATGTCGAGAATCTGGATACCTTCATACTGTGTCGCTTCGTGGCGGATACGGGCAATCAGCAATTTCGGGTAGGCGTCCTTGATCTGCAAAAGCGGCGAGATTTCCCGTTGAAAGGTTTTGTCGTCTTCGATGTTGTCCGCAACCTGAATGTAGATTTTTTCATTACGTCTGATGGCGACAAAATCAATTTCCTTTTGATATAAAATTCCAGCGTAGGTTTCATAGCCGCGTCGCAGCAGTTCAATGGCGACGATGTTTTCCAGCATTCGGCCATAATCCGCATTTTGGGTGCCGAGCCGAGCGTAGCGGAAGGCATGATCAGCCAGATAGTATTTATCATTTGTGGCAAGGTATTTTCTGCCCCGAATGTCGTAACGGCGTACCCGGTAAAAGGCGAAGGCATTGCAGAGATAGTGCAGGTAATCGCCGACTGTCTTGTGGTTGATGGTGTCCCGGTTTGCGACAAGGGCGTCCGCTATGCTTCGAGCTGAGGAAAGATTGGCGATATTGTCTATCAGGTAATCCGTAATCCGTTCCATCAGAGTGGTATTCCGAATCCGGTACTTCTGCCGGATGTCCCGGACAATAAGTGTGTTGTATATATCGGCAAGATAGTCGTATTTTGACTCCCGGTCTGAGTACAGATAGGAACCAGCCATACCGCCTTCCAGCAGAAAACGGTCAAAGGCTGCATAAGGTTCCTTCAGCTCGTAGTACTGCTGAAATTCGGAAAAGGAAAAAGGAAAAACCCGGATTTCGAAAGTCCGGCCGGTGAACAGGGTGACGAGATCCGAGCTCAGAAGAAAGGCATTTGAACCGGTAATATAGATGTCGTATCGTTCGGAGGCGTGCAATCCGTTGATTGCCCTCTCGAAGTCTGCACACATCTGCACTTCGTCGATCAGGACATAGTTTTCCACGCCGGCGATGTACCGTGCTGAGACATACTCGTACAAGGCCTTCCAGGAGCGCAACTCGTCATATTCCGGGATATTGAAGTTGATGTGGATGATGTTGGCGGTTGGGCGCGTTGCCTGAAGATGGGTCGCATGTGCTTCAAGTAATTTTGATTTGCCGCTGCGCCGGATGCCTGTCAGGACTTTGATATCCGGAGTGCCAAGTACCTTGGCCAGCTTGTCGAGATAGTTTTGGCGTTTGATCAGTTTCACGATTTTACCTCATGATATAAAGGTTTCGCCCAATATGAGAAATAACATTTTCTATTTCCCAAAAACAAGATTTTTGCGATTTTGGGAAATAGGCGAGGGGAAGGAAAAGACATGTTTGGGGTGATGGGAAGACTTTTGAACTCTAAAAGGGCGGCGCTGGCCTGATATGTCCGAAACTGTCGCCATCGTGACTCTGGGCTGCAAGACCAACCAGTTCGAATCCCAGCTCATGGAAGAGCATCTGCGCGTGGCCGGGTACCAGGTTGTGCCCTTCGAAACCGGCGCGGATCTGGTGATTGTCAACACCTGCGCGGTGACTTCCGTGTCGGAGGCGCAGTCGCGCAACCTGGTGCGCCGCTGCCGCAGACTCAATCCGGCCTGCCGGGTGGTGGTGACCGGCTGTTGCGCCCAGCTGCATCCGCAGGATGTACAGCGTCTGCCCGGCGTGGATCTGGTGCTGGGCAATGAGGAAAAAATCAATATAACCGGGTACCTGCCCCAAAACGGCATCCATGTGACGAAGGAGGATCGGCGTCTGCCGCTGGAGTTTTCCGGCGTGCCGGTCACCGGCCGCAGCCGTGCCTACGTGCAGATACAGACCGGCTGCGATGCCTTCTGCTCCTACTGCATCGTCCCTTACGCGCGGGGGCGCAGCCGCTCGCTTGCGCCGGAAAAGGTGCTGGACCTGGTGGAGCGGCTGGAGGAAACCGGTTTTACGGAAGTTGTGCTGACCGGCATCCATATCGGCTGTTATGGACGGGATTTGCCCGAAAAAACGGATCTGGCGGCGCTGGTGCGACGGATACTTGCCCAAACCGGTATCCGCCGGGTGCGGCTGGGCTCCATTGAGCCGCATGAACTGGGGGAGGATCTGCTGGAACTGGCCTTTGCATCGCCGCGCGTCTGCCCGCATTTTCACATCCCGCTGCAGTCGGGTGATGATGCGGTTCTGGAGCGGATGCGTCGTCCCTATACCGGCGCGTTTTTCCGCGCCCTGGTGGAGTGTATTCATTGCGCACTGCCGCAGGCGGCTCTTGGGGTGGATGTCATGACCGGTTTCCCTGGGGAAACGCCAGAAGCCTTTGAACACACCTTTCATCTTTTGGAAGAACTGCCGGTGAGCCATCTGCACGTGTTTCCCTATAGCCGCCGCGCCGGAACACCAGCCGCCACTTTTCCCGATCAGGTTCCGGCGGAAATTTCAAAGGAGCGTGCC
>JAFZPK010000187.1 GCA_017552515.1 Deltaproteobacteria bacterium
ACATCTTTTCAATTTTTCCGAGGATCTCCGGCAGAAACTGCACGTTGGCAAACATAAACCCACTCTTGCTGATATTCTTTGTCCGGATCTGCCCGGCAAAATCATAAAGCCCGTCAAACAAGTAGGCGTGGATCTGCTGCAAGCCCCGGACCGTGCCTGTTTCCACAGCATTGATCATGCCGCTTTCAAAAAGCTCATACGCTTTTTGTTTGCTTTTTTCGTCGATGGAGTTCCCCACAGAAGACAACCATTTGAGAAATACCTCCTTCTTTCCGCTGCGAATTACGGCAATCAGCGCATTGATCGACGCTTCACCAATGACATCGGTTGTATACCGCTTGCCGTCTTTTGCAGGGAGTTTCAGTTGTTTGCAGTTTGCAAACAACTCCGGATTTCTCCGTTTCACCGTTGCCCAATACATTCGTGGATTCTTCGTGTCGGCCAGAGCCTCCACAACATCGGCAGCGCACATCCACCACTTTGCCGTCTCGTCATCCCAGACAGAGCGAACCGGTACATCATCGAAAAAGCGGATCGAGATCTTGACGTCAGCCATCACGCCGCCTCCCTCCCTTAAAAAACTTCCACGAGCCCCGTCATTCCCGCTCACGGCCTGCAAATGACCGGCAAACAAGATTCAAGCCCGAACCAGTACTTACTTATAACTTGTTGGGGCAACTTATTCCAAAGCCGTTTTCGTATGATTTCACTTAGTCTCAACGAGGTTACCGTTATGAAAGCTATCGGCACGTTCAATCAAGCCCGGATTGGGATATACTTTACTTCCCATTTCCTCTCCAAACGCTGCCGTAACATTTTCATGAGCGAGATGGGGCGCGGTCAGTGTTCCAAACCAGGTAAAAAAGTATGCTACCTTATTCCGGGCTGCGGAAGGAAAACGAAAATGGCAAAATGCAAGCATCACGCGCCATGGAGACCAGGTGCCCCGGTCTCCATGAGCGGGCTCTAATAGCTGAAAAGTTGTTGAACGAATGGAATCACCCACAGAACGGCAAAGTTCATGCGACCTGAAATTGCCTTTTTCGACATTGACGGCACATTGCTTGACTTCGGCGCAAAGCATATCAATCCCCTTGTAACAGAGGCACTTTGCCAACTGCGGCGCAAGGGTTGCCGGATTTTTCTGGCCACAGGCAGGGCGCCCTATATGTTGCCCTTTTCCGGGGAGATACCGTTTGACGGGCTTATGTGCTTCAATGGCTCCCTGGCCTTCGATGCAACAGGAACCATTTTCGCCAACCCGCTGGATACCATCGACACCGGAACCGTCTTTCAAAACGCGGAAAATCTCGGCAAGCCCATTATCGTCGCAACAGACAAAGCCAGGGGATACACGTTCAGCAACGCCGATCTGGAAGATTATCTGCGTTTTTCCCCCTACGCCTGTCCTCCGTTTGACCGCACAGGGAAACACCATGACGCCATCTATCAGCTGACCGTGCCGACCCATGAGGACATCGGGGCGCAACTGCTGCGCGGCACATCCTGCCTTGCCGTCGTGCGCTGGTGCGACCGGGCGCTTGACATCATTCCGAAGCATTGTGGAAAAGCCGGGGCGATGCGGGAAATTCTTGCCCACTATGCGATAAGGCGGGAAAACGTCCTCGCCTTCGGTGATGGAGGCAACGACATCGAAATGCTTCGGTACGCGGGCATGGGCATTGCGATGGAAAACGCCCCGGAGGCCGTCAAGGCATCGGCGGATTACGTCACAGCTGCCTGCGCCGACGCGGGCGTATGGAGCGCCCTGGTGGATCTGGGCTACATATGAGCGGCTGTCCAAGTATGCTCTGCTTTTGGCATATAAAAAAGGCGGATCGCCTTTTCCTGGCAATCCGCCTTTTCCAAACACGACCGGCGGTTCAACCGAAGACATTGCGCCGAATCGCCGTTTTTTTCATCTTACAGCGCCGGAACTACCGCGCCAGCATATTTCTCATTCATGAACTTCTTGATTTCCTCTCCCTTCAATACCTCCACCAGCGTTTTCAGCTCGGGACGGTTATCTCCCTCACGCGCCGCTATGATGTTGGCATAGGTCGAGGCCGCCATGGAGTCCGCCGCTTCCACCGCCAGCGCATCTTTGACCTTCAAGCCGCCCAGAATGGCGTAGTTGCCGTTGATGATGGCAACATCCGCATCCGGCAGGGAACGTACCAGCTGAGCCGCTTCCAGCTCCTCGATCTTGAGTTTCAAAGGATTCTCCACGATATCCAACCGGGTGGCGGTCAGTCCTGCCCCATCTTTCAGCTTGATCAGGTTTTTTGCCTGCATCAGCAGCAGCGCCCGGGCTTCATTGGTGGTGTCGTTGGGAACCGCAACAATCGCCCCTTTCTTCAGGGAATTCAGAGCCTTGGTACGGCCGGCGTAAATCCCGAACGGCTCATAGTGAATCGCGCCGACGGAGACCAGTTTCGTGCCCTTTTCCTTGTTGAAATCATCCAGATAGGGCTTGTGCTGGAAGTAGTTGGCATCCAGATCGCCGCTTTCCAGCGCCATGTTGGGCTGCACGTAATCGGAATATTCGACGATTTTGAGTTCAATGCCCTTCGCCTTGAGCAGGGCGGAAGCTGCCTGCAGAATTTCCGCGTGCGGAGTGGGCGACGCGCCGATCTTGATGGTTGCCGCATGGGCCGCGAAGATCGGCATGAGCGCCATCGCCAGAACAACTGCCAAAAACCGTTTCGCCATGATCCTTTCTCCTTTTCGTGTTTTCTTCCTTCATGAAAAAAGCGGCCCGGGAAAAATCTCCTGAGGGCCGCGACCCAAAACCATTTCTTTTCGAAAAGCTTTACAGCCGCTTGTCGCTGCGCCGGGAAAGCCGGGTTCCCGCCTCCTGTAAGATCTGGACGATGATGATCAGCAGGACGACCGTGGCGAACATGATCCCTGTCTGGTAGCGGTTGTATCCGTACATGATGGCCAGCTTGCCCAGGCCGCCGCCGCCAACCGCTCCCGACATGGCAGAATAGCCCAAAATGGTGGTGGCGGCAATGGCACAGCCGTTGATGAGCGAAGGCCGGGCTTCCGGCAGCAACACTTTCCAAACGATCTGCCATACCGAGGCTCCCATCGACTGCGCGGCTTCCACCACGCCCTTGTCCACCTCCAGAAGCGACGATTCTACCAGACGCGCAACGAAAGGCGCCGCGGCTATTACCAGCGGCACAATGGTCGCATTGTTGCCGATGGTGGTGCCCACTATCAGCCGGGTTATGGGAATCACCGCGATCATCAGGATCAGGAAGGGAAAGGAGCGTGTCAGATTCACCACCACATCCAGCACCCTGAACAGGCTGGGACGAGGCTGGATGCCGTCCGGGCGCCAGATCACCAGAGCAATGGCCATCACCACCCCGAACACATAGGAAAAAAATGTCGAAACCAGCGTCATGTAGAGCGTATCTACCGTTCCTTCGACCAGCATTTCGACAATCGCCTTGTCAAACATTCGTTATCTCCTCCACTTCGACCCCCTGCGCCCGGGCGTATTCTATCATTTTCCTGCGCGCCTTTTCATCCGAAGGCAGCTGCAGCACGATTTGCCCGAAGGCGCATCCGTTGATGTCGCGGGTATCGGCAAACATGATGTTGACCGGCATATGCGTCTCCAGCACCAGGCTGGAGACCACCGGCGCAAATGACGAGGTACCGTTGAAGACCAGCCGGTAGAGACGATCCTGGTGCATCTCCCCGTTCACCTCGCCGTCCGGCATGACCAGCCGGCGCGCCTCCTCGGTACGCGGTTGCAAAAAAACATCAGCCACCGTGCCGCTTTCAACGATATGCCCATGCCCGATGATGGCAACCCGATCGCAGATCCTGGTTATGACCTTCATCTCGTGGGTGATGATGATTACGGTGATGCCCAAACGGCGGTTGATATCCTTGATCAGCGCCAGTATCGACTCGGTGGTGTTGGGATCCAGCGCGGAGGTGGCCTCGTCGCACAGGAGCACTTTGGGATCGCTGACCAGCGCGCGGGCGATGGCGACACGCT
>JAFZPK010000188.1 GCA_017552515.1 Deltaproteobacteria bacterium
AGGAATATCTGGAAGCTTTGGGCGGACGTTTCATCTTTGACGACAAGCCCCGGGAAATCCTTGACGGCGTCTGGATCAGCGGAGAAGTCCCACGTACCACCGCGTTTGAGACACCGGATCCCCGTCAGCAGATTCAGGAAAACGGCGCCTATGTCACCGATCCCTTCCTCGACGATCAGTCTCTGTTCATCGCCACCCCGAATGGTCTCATTATACTTTTCGGCTGCGCACACGCCGGCATGATCAACATCATCCGCCACGCCCGCCAGGTCACCGGTGAAAACCGGCTGGCGGCACTCATCGGCGGTACCCATCTCGGCTTCCTGGGGCAGGAACGGATGAAAGCTTCCATTGAAGAACTGCGTTCCTATTCGCCGCAATTCGTCGCCTGTTCGCACTGCACCGGGCTGGATGGCGCGTTTCTGTTGAAAAGCAACTTCGGTGAACAGTTTCAGTATGGCCGGGTAGGCTTTGAATACTGCGTCTGAAACAAAACAACAAACGGCCGGTTTCCGCAAAAGGGAAACCGGCCGTTAACAAACAATCCCCTAAAAAGGTGGCTTTCAACCAACCGCAATTTTGTCCGCCTGGCCTATCAGTTCACGCGCGACCTTGCGTACCGCTTCGGTGGTCGGACTGTCCTTGTGGGAAACAACGTAGGGCAAGCCAGCATCGCCCGAGGCAACGATTTCCGGATCGATGGGGATTTTTCCCAGGAAGTGGATTTCCATCTCCGAAGCCATCCTCTCGCCACCGCCACTGCTGAAAATGTCCACCGTCTTTCCGCAGTGCGGACAAACGAAGCCGCTCATATTCTCTATAACGCCCAATATCGGCAGCTTCATCTGGCGGCAAAACATCACCGATTTGCGCACATCGGACAGTGCCACCTCCTGCGGCGTGGTAACAATGACCGCGCGGGTATTGTCGCCCAGAAGCTGCAGCAGTACCAACGGTTCGTCACCCGTACCGGGCGGGCAGTCCACCACCAGATAATCCAGCTCGCCCCATTCCACATCGCGGATGAACTGCAGGATCATCCGGCTCTTCATCGGGCCACGCCAAATAACCGGATCGGTCTGTTTGGGCAGAAGAAAACCGATGGACATAACTTTTATGCCATGATGAACGATCGGCAGCATGGAGTTGTCCGTTCCCATCGGGCGCATGTTCTCCGCACCCAGCATGGTGGGAATACTGGGACCGTGGATATCCACATCCAAAAGGCCCACAGTCTTGCCCTCCTCCGCCAATGCCAACGCCAGATTGACAGCGGTGGAGCTCTTGCCGACACCGCCCTTCCCCGACATGACCAACACCTTGTTCTTGATGCCGCACAGCCGCTGTTCTATCAGCAGGCGTTCCTGATACTGCTCGGGCGTTTCGCCGGGTTTCGCATCCTTGGATGTGCAGGTTGCCTTTTTGGCGCAATTTTCACATGAACTGGACATTTTCTTTCTCCTGTTACAATGTTCACTCCTTCAGGGAACGCGCCCCAAAAGAGGTAAAAGGGTTAACGACTCGTTAAGCTCCGGAAGTCAGGCCAGATGCCGGGTTCCCCATTCTTTCCCCAGCGTCAGAATAGTACGGTTGACGTCCAACAACTTGGGCCGGGCACCGAAACTTTCCAGCAAACCGCCATCCAGAGCCGCATCCGAAAGCCCCAGATCGCCGCACGCGGCCAACACGCCCAGCATTGCGGTATTGAGCGCCTTGGGCGATCCGGCCTCGCGCGCCATCCGCTGCGCGGGCGCGAACACCATTCTGACATGAGCGGGAGCCTCAAAGGCGCCGACGCTTTCGTCCACCAACACCAGACCGCCTTCGCGCACATCCCCGATAAAACGTTCCAGCGAGGGACGGTTGAAGGCCACCAGCACGTCGATCTGCTCGATGACCGGCGAACCGATGCGACGATCCGCCAGAATCACCGCGCAGTTGGAAGTACCGCCTCGCTGCTCCGGCCCATAGGAAGGATACCAGGAAACATGACGGCCGGCGGCAACTCCGGCGCGCGCCACAATCAAGCCAAAGCTCAGCACACCCTGCCCGCCAAAACCGGCAATCTTCAGACGCACCGCGTTCCCGCCGGCAACGCCGTCCACGGAGGGCACAGCCGTGTTTTCCGCCCGCAAATCAAAGATTCGATCGAGTTCCTCTTTGGCGTACACGCTTTGGGCACGGGCAATTGGCGTGGCATCTTCACTCCGATCTCGGAAATTGCCCAGCGGAAACTCCTTTTCCATCTGCTCGTTGACAAAAGCGGCGTTTTCCGTTGCGGACATCTTCAGGTTGGTGGGACACGGCGAAAGGATCTCGACAAAGGAGTAGCCCTTCTTGTCCCGCTGGATTTCCAGCGCCTTGCGGATCGCCTTGCGGGCCACCCTGATATGCGCGATGTCGGAAACCGAGACCCGTTCCACAAAGACCGGCGCATGGAGGGTGTTGATCAGCTCGCACATATGGACGGGGTAGCCGCACTCCTGCGGATCACGGCCGTGTGGGGAGGTGCTGGTCCTTTCTCCGATGAGTGTCGTGGGCGCCATCTGGCCGCCGGTCATGCCGTACACCGTGTTGTTGACGAAAAAGACCGCTATTTTCTCACCGCGATTGGCGGCATGCAGCGTTTCCGCCATACCGATGGAGGCAAGATCGCCATCGCCCTGATAGGAGATAACCACCGCGTCATCCTGGGCGCGGGAGATACCGGTGGAAACCGCCGGAGCGCGGCCATGGGCACACTGCACATGGCCGGTATCGAAGTAGTAGTAGGCAAAAACCGCGCAGCCCACCGGGCTGATAATCACGGCCCGATCCTGCAGGCCCAGATCGGCCAGAGCTTCGCCTATCAGTTTATGGATGACGCCATGCCCGCAGCCCGGGCAGTAGTGGGTGGCGGTGGAAGCGGGACCTCCCTTGCGCGGAAAATCCCGATACAAGCCTTTTGTCTGACAAAGTACCTGTTCCATCTTTTCACCGCTCCTTTCCGCACATCGCCCGAATTTTGTCCAGCACCGCCGACGGTGCGACAAGGTTGCCGCCCATCCGGTTGACCAGCTCCACCGGACAGCTGCAGTCGATCGCCAGCCGGATGTCGTCGATCATCTGACCGTTGCTCATCTCCACCGAGATGAAACGCATACCCGGCCGCTTCGCCAAGTCCCGCAGACGAACTTTCGGGAAGGGGAACAGCGTCTTTGGCCTCAGCAATCCCACCTTGAAGCCCTCCGCGCGTGCCGTATCCACCACACTGTGCGCGATGCGCGCGCTAATGCCGTAGGCGACAATCGCAAGTTCCGCGTCCTCCAGCATATATTCATCAAACAGCACTTCTCTGCTTTCGATCAGGGCGTATTTTTCCTGCAGACGGACGTTGAGCGCCTCCATCTGGTTAAAGTCCAGCATGATGGAGGAAATGCAATTGGCACGGGTAAGGGCTGTTCCGGCCACCGCCCAGCTCTCGTCAATAACGGGCGCAACCGCCTCTTCCGGGAATTGCAGGGGCTCATACATCTGTCCCAGTACTCCGTCGGCCAGCACATAAACCGGCGTCCGGTAACGCTGCGCCAAATCGAAGGCCTTGCGGGTCAAATCGCACATCTCTTGCACGGAATCGGGCGCCAGCACGATGCAGCGGTAGTTGCCATGTCCGCCGCCTTTCACCACTTGAAAGTAGTCGCCCTGCTCCGGGCCGATATTCCCCAGGCCAGGCCCGGCCCGCACCACATCGACAATCACCGCCGGCAGCTCCGAACCGGCCAGATAGGAAACCCCCTCCTGCTTCAGACTGATTCCCGGGCCGGAGGACGCTGTCATCACCCGGCGGCCAGTAGAAGCGGCGCCATACACCATATTGATGGCCGCCACTTCCGATTCCGCCTGCACAAAGCGGCGGCCGGCGCGGGGGAAATATTCGGAAGCCTCCTGCAACACCTCGCTTGCGGGAGTGATGGGGTAGCCAAAGTAGCAGTCGCACCCCGCATACAGCGCGCCTATCACCACCGCCGCGTTACCTTTCACCAAACGCATTGCCATATCTTATTCCTCTGTTCTTCTCCCATGTTCGACAAGAATCGCCCTCTCCGATCGCAAAAAGGCTTTTCCTTTCAATCCTCCGTCCGTTTGCGTACCTCGATCGCCGCCGGTTCCGGACAGGTGTAGAAACAGTTGCAGCAACCGCAACAGCCTTCCCCGGCATACAGCGCAAACGTGTAGCCACGCGCGTTGAGTTCTTCGCCCATGCGCAGAACCTTTTTGGGGCAAGCCGCAATGCAGCGCCCGCAGGCCTTGCACTCCAGCGGATTGATAACCGGATAAAAAAGCGTCGTCTTGTTTTCTGTCATCTCCATAGCGTCCGTAATTCCCGCCTGTCCCGGTTTTCGCCGGGCAGGCCATCTCTTTCTCATTAATAATGGACAAGGGAGCACGAAAGCCTCCGCGCTCCCTCATTCCCTAAAACACGTTCCCTTTTTTTCCTATGCCGTTTACTTT
Organism: Deltaproteobacteria bacterium; assembly: GCA_017552515.1. Taxonomy (GTDB): domain Bacteria; phylum Desulfobacterota; class Desulfuromonadia; order Desulfuromonadales; family JAAYDE01; genus RGIG7977. Next base: position 4,492 of record JAFZPK010000188.1, read on the forward strand.
CCCTCGCGATCGCGCTCGCGAATCTCCACCCGCCGGATCTTTCCGGAGATGGTCTTCGGCAGCTCCTCAACAAACTCGATGGCGCGCGGATACTTGTACGGCGCGGTTACATTCTTGACATGGTTCTGCAGCTCCTTCTTCAGCGACTCGCTCGGCGTATAGCCACTGGTCAGCACGATCGTTGCCTTGACGATCTGCCCGCGATCCGGATCCGGCACACCGGTAATCGCGCATTCCAGCACCGCCGGATGCTCGATCAGCGCGCTTTCCACCTCGAAGGGGCCGATACGGTATCCGGAGCTTTTAATAATATCATCGGCCCGTCCCACAAACCAGTAATAACCATCCTCGTCGCGCCATGCAATATCGCCGGTATGATAAAAACCGTCCTCGGCAGATACTTCCGCCAGTGAAGCTCCTTTGTAAAAGCCGGCAAACAGACCCAGCGGTTTGTGTTCGCCCACCGCGATGACGATTTCGCCCTCCTCGCCATCCTCGCAGATCTGGCCCTGCGCGTTGAGCAGCTTGACATCGTAGAGCGGCGAGGGCTGACCGGTGGAGCCGGGACGCGGCGTTATCCAGATTGGATTGAACAGCTGCAGCGTCGTTTCCGTCTGGCCAAAGCCCTCACGCAACCCCAGCCCCGTAAAGTGCTTGAAGCGGTTGTAGACTTCCGGATCCAGCGATTCTCCGGCCACCGTGCAGTTTTGCAGCATGCTGAAATCGTACTGGGCCAGGTCTTTTTTGATCAGGAAACGGTAGACCGTAGGCGGCGCGCAGAAGGTGGTAACGCCGTAGCGGGCGCACATCGCCGCCATGCTGGGCGCGGAGAACTTGTCGTAGTCGTAGACAAATACCGCGCTGCCACAGATCCATTGACCGTAAATTTTGCCCCACAGCACCTTGCCCCAGCCGGTATCCGCAACCGTATAGTGCAGGCCATCGTCAATACAGCGCTGCCAGTACTTGGCGGTTACAATATGCGCCAGCGGATAGAGAAAGTCATGCTGCACCATCTTGGGATAGCTGCTGGTGCC
>JAFZPK010000189.1 GCA_017552515.1 Deltaproteobacteria bacterium
TCTTGTGCTGGAACTGGATGTACATGCGGCGGCGGAGGTTTTTGCGCCCCTGCCCGGCGGCGATGTCTGGCTTCCGGAACAGGTACGGCTGGATGGCCAACCGGCACCGGTTGTGCGGGATGATCAGCTCTGGATAGCCTTGGCGCCCGGGCGGCATCAGGTGGTTTTGGAAGGCGCTTTGCCCACGCATGAAACCCTGGCTTTATCTTTGCCGCTGCCGCCACGGCAGATCGTTTTTGATGGCGAGGGCTGGGCTCTTGACGGGCTGAATCCGGAGCGTTTCCCCGGCGGGCAGGTGCAGTTGCGGCGATTGGACGCTCCGGCCGCGGCAGAAAACGACGGGGAAAAAGCGGAGATGCTCATTTCACCTTTCTTTCAGGTGGAGCGTACCATCACGCTGGGTCTGCGCTGGACGGTACATACCGTGGTGACGAGACGCTTTGCCGGTGTTGGCCCGGCCTTGCTCAAGGTACCGCTTCTGCCTGGCGAGACGGTGGTTTCCGCAGGCCTTGCCGTGGAAGACGGCGCGGTGACGCTCGATTTTCCGGCCACGGGCAAAAGCCGTTCCTGGGAATCCACGCTGGACGTCGCGCCCCAACTGGAGCTTGTCGCCGCGGCTTCGGAAAACTTCCGGGAAACCTGGAAACTGGAAGTGGGGCCGATGTGGCATGTGCAGGCGGAAGGGGTTGCGGTGGTGCGTCATCAGGACGCTTCCGGCCGCAGACTTCCCGAATGGCGGCCCTTGCCCGGCGAACGGGTCCGGCTGGATATTTCGCGTCCTGAAGGCGTTGCGGGACAGGGGCTGACTTTGGAGAGCAGTTTCATGACGGTGGAACCCGGCGCACGCGCGACGGCGGCCGTGCTGGAACTGGTCTGGCGCTCCGCCAAGGGCGGGGATCATGTGCTGACGCTTCCGGAGGGCGTTGCGCTGGAGCGCATTTTGGTCGATGGGCGCAACCAGCCGGTGCGTCAGGAAGGGCGGCAGGTCACGTTGGTGCTGACGCCGGGTCTTCAGACCATGAAACTTTTCTGGCATATGCCGGAAGGGGTTAAAACCCGCCTGACGACACCTGCGGTGGATGTGGGTGTGGAAAGTGTCAACGCCCATCTCAAACTGAAGATGCCGCGCAGCCGCTGGCTGGTGCTGGCGGGAGGCCCCCGGCTGGGGCCTGCGGTGCTTTTCTGGGGGTGGCTGGCGCTGCTTCTGCCGTTGGCGCTGCTTTTGGGAAATCTGAAGAGGACACCGCTTTCCTCTGTGCACTGGTTTGTGCTGGGGCTGGGACTTTCCCAGCTGGACAAGGTGGGCGCCCTGCTTATTGTCTGCTGGCTGCTGGCCTTGGCCGCGCGCCAGCGTGTCACCCTGAAAGGATATGACTGGCTCTTCAACCTGATGCAGGTGGGGCTTGCGGTGTTGAGCGCGGCCGCGCTGGCGTTTCTGGTGGTGTCGGTAGGACAGGGCCTTTTGGGGGATCCGCAAATGGGCATTTCCGGCAACGGATCCTACGGCTCCCTGCTGAACTGGTATCAGGATCGGGCGGGGCAGCAGTTGCCGCAGGCCTGGGTACTGTCGGTGCCGCTTTGGATCTATCGGGTGCTGATGCTGTGCTGGGCGCTGTGGCTGGCCTCCATGTTGCTCAAATGGCTGCGCTGGGGCTGGAAAGCCTTTTCCACCGGCGGCTTATGGCGTGCGCACTCTCTGAAGTTCAAATTCTTTTCAAGAAAGTGACAGAGCGGCAGAAGCAGGGGAGTGTGAACGATGACGGAAACGGCTCGGCCCTGTCAGGCGGCCCAGAGGACAGGCGAGGAACTGGAACGGCTTTCCGGCGCGGTGGAACGGGTGACCTTTCACAGCGAGGAGAGCGGTTTCTGCGTGCTGCGGGTCAAGGTGGGCGGCAAGCGGGATCTGGTGACCGTCACCGGAACGCTGCCGGAGGTGACGCCGGGCGAGTTTGTCGAGGCTTGCGGCGTGTGGCGCAACGATGCCCGCTACGGTTTGCAGTTTCAGGCGCGCCAGCTTGTCACCACGCCGCCCGGCACCGCCGAGGGCATGGAGAAGTATCTTGGGTCGGGACTGGTCCGGGGCATCGGCCCGCACTTTGCCAAAGTGCTGGTCAAGGCCTTTGGCGAGGAGGTCTTCGAGATCATTGAGAACAGCCCGCAGCAACTGGCGGAATTGCCTGGCATCGGTCCCAAGCGGATCGCCAGCATTACCGCCGCCTGGAGCGAGCAGAAAAGCATCCGCGAGATAATGGTTTTTCTGCAGTCGCATGGCATTGGCACGGCGCGCGCCACCCGTATTTTCAAAACCTACGGCGAACAATCGATCCTGAAGATCACGGAAAATCCCTACCGCCTGGCGCTGGATATTCGCGGCATCGGCTTTAAAACCGCCGACATGCTGGCCAAAAATCTGGGCATTCCCGCCGATTCGCTGATGCGGGCGCAGGCGGGGCTGCGCCATGTGCTGCAGGAACTTTCCGGCGAAGGCCATTGCGCCTGCGAGGCGCAAAGCCTGATGGAGCAAGCCGCGAAACTGCTGGAAATTGAGGCGGCGCTTGCGGCGGAGGCGCTGGAACGGGAAGTGGCGGAGGGCAATCTGGTGCGTGAGGAGCTGAACGCCCAGGACTGCGTGTTTTTGGCGCCGCTGTACCGCGCCGAAACCGGTGTGGCCAGGAAGTTGTCGAGCCTTGCGGAGGGGCAGCCGCCCTGGGGCGAAATCGACATGGAAAAGGCGCTGGCGTGGGTTGCGGAACAGACCGGCCTGAGGCTTTCGCGCTCCCAGAAGGAAGCGCTGCGGCGGATTGCCGTCTCTAAGGTCGCGATTGTGACCGGTGGCCCCGGTGTGGGCAAAACCACGCTTATGAACAGCCTGCTGCGTATTATCGGTGCCAAGAAGATGCGCATTCAGCTGTGCGCGCCTACCGGCCGGGCCGCCCGGCGCCTGGCCGAAACCACCGGTCTTGAGGCCAAAACCATTCACCGTGCACTGGAGTTCGATCCCTCGGCCATGGGCTTCAAACGTAATGCGGAATATCCGCTGGAAACGGATGTCCTTGTGGTGGACGAGAGTTCCATGGTTGATGTGGTGCTGATGAACCGGCTGCTGGCTGCAGTGCCTCCACATGCGGCGCTGCTTCTGGTGGGGGATGTGGATCAGCTGCCTTCGGTGGGACCGGGCGCGGTACTGGCTGACATCATCGCCTCGGAAGTTTTTCCGGTGGCGCGTCTGACCGAAATTTTCCGCCAGGCGGCCTCCTCGCGCATTGTCACGACCGCGCACCGTGTCAACCGGGGGGAAATGCCGGAAAAACTGCCGCCCGGAACGGCAAGCGATTTTTACTTTATCGCCGCGGAAACGCCCGAGGAGACGCGGGCCAAATTGCTTGAGGTGGTAACGGTCCGCATTCCGCGCCGTTTTGGTTTTCATCCGATCCGCGACATCCAGGTACTGACACCCATGAATCGCGGCGGTTTGGGGACACATGCCCTGAACGAGGATCTGCGCGGGCGGCTCAACGCCGCTGCGGAACCGCGCCTGACCCGCTTTGGCTCGACCTTCGCCCCCGGCGACAAGGTGATCCAGATGGTGAACAACTACGATCGCGAAGTTTTTAACGGCGATATTGGCTTTGTCCGCGAAATCGATCTGGAAGAGGGGCGGATGAACATGGACTTTGACGGACGCTGCGTGACCTGCGAATTTGGCGAGCTAGACGAAGTGTCGCTGGCCTACGCCGTTTCCATTCACAAGAGCCAGGGTTCGGAATATCCGGTGGTGGTGATTCCCCTGGTGATGCAGCACTACACACTCCTGGAACGCAACCTGCTGTACACGGCGATCACAAGGGGGAAAAAGCTGGTGGTGATCGTCGGCCAGCCCAGGGCGCTGGCGCTGGCGGTGCGCAATCGCCGGGCCTCACGCAGGATCACCGGACTTGCGCAGCGGCTGCGAACGTTTAAAGCAGGCTCCGAGGAAAATCGCTGAGGTATTTGGGGAAAAGTGGACAGGGCAAACGAAGGGAAGAAGAAAAACAATGGATCCGGAACAGGCTTTTGCGAACTGGTTTGAGAATCTTCCGCCGGGGCAGCGGCAGACACTGGCCTATCTCCATCTGCTGATGACCAGCGCCAACAGCAACGATTTCGCCCTGACGCACGAAGAGGCGCTGGCGCGTTTTCAGAGGATGCTGCATGCGCCGGATTTCCCCTTGCGGCGCGCCGCCCGCCTGCTGATGATCCGGAGCGTGTTTTCCTTTCTGTTTTCGGATGTCGATTTCATGGTGCGCCATTTGGCGGGTTCTCCGCACATCGAGCAGGATCTGCTGCCGATATCCCCGTTTCAATGGCTCCGCAGCGCCACGCTGTGGCAAAAGCTCTGCGGCGGCGAGCTTTCCGATGCCTCCTTGCATGACTGGCTTACTGGACAACAGGAAAGGTGATTTGCTGAAGTGTTCAACTTTGGAGCCGTTTCCGGAGCTTTTGTGGTATAATGTAACGTAAGGTACGCCCCGCAATCGGGGTGGAATGCAATTGGCGCGACAGGAGTTTTTAGATGGGTTTTCTGGTGGAGGTTTCCGACGAACAGATCCGGCGGGAGAAGGAGAAAGCCCGCGAGTTGCGCAAGAGCCGCTGGTGGAAGAACCGGATTGCCGGCGGCATCTGCCATTACTGCGGGGCCCGTGTCGCGCCGCAGGAATTGACTCTTGATCACGTGGTGCCCATCATTCGGGGCGGTTTGAGCGTGAAGAACAACTGTGTGCCCGCCTGCCGCGACTGCAACAGCCGCAAAAAATATCTGCTGCCGCTGGAATGGGCGCAGTATCTGGAAGGCCTGCGGAAAGCGTCGGAAGAGGGGCGGGAGCCGCCGGATTCGCCAGTTCCTGAAGACTGAAAATTGCAAGGAGTGCCCGAATGGAAGACACCGTTCAGCCGCTTATGAGTCATCTGGAGGAACTGCGCCGCCGTCTGATTGTTTCCATTGTTGCCTGGGCGGTGGGTTTTCTCGTCTGCTACGGTTTTTCCGATACCCTTTTCCTGTGGGCCTCGAAACCGGTGCGCGCCGCTCTGCCCGAAGGAAGCTCGCTGGTCTTCATCAGCGCCACCGAGCCGTTTTTCACCTATCTAAAACTGTCCGCCTGCGCCGGGCTGGTGGTGGCCCTGCCGGTCATCCTGTGGCAGGCCTGGTGTTTTGTGGCGCCTGGTCTCTACAGCAACGAGAAACGGCTGGCCGTGCCCTTTGTCTGTTGCGGCTGCCTGTGCTTTGCGGTGGGTGCCTATTTTGGTTTTGCCTGGATCTTTCCGGTGGTATTCAAGTTTCTGGTCGGCTTCGGCGTATCCGGAGGCCAGATCAACGCCATGCTTTCCATGGGCTCCTATCTGGGACTGGCGCTGCATCTGCTGGTGGCCTTCGGCATGCTTTTCGAGCTGCCGATGCTGATCTTCTTTCTGGCGCGGATGGGACTGATCACCGCCGACTGGCTGGCGGCCCGGCGCAAGTACGCCATCGTTCTGGCCTTTGTCACAGGGGCCTTGCTGACGCCGCCGGATATCATTTCCCAGACGGCGCTGGCGGTGCCTTTTGTCCTGCTGTATGAGACCGGCATCTGGGTGGCGCGTGTCTTTGGCAAAAAGCCGGAAGCCGGCCGGGAACTGGCGCCGCGCTCCTGAAAACGGCGCAGTGTCAGGTAAGTAAAATACGTTTATCATCCATCATTATCCATTCTGGGAGGATGTCATGTTTGGTATCGGAATGCAGGAACTGCTGATAATTCTGGTTTTGGTGCTGATCGTGTTCGGCGCGGGCAAGCTGCCCCAGGTGGGCGAAGCGCTGGGGAAAGGCATCCGCAATTTCAAGGCCGGTTTGCGGGAGGAAAACAACCGGGACGACGACGGGAAAAAATCGTCAAATGATTCTTCTGAAAACCAGGCTTGAATAAAACTGGTTTCCGCGGGGTATGGGGCGCCGTGGATGACGGCCGGTGAAATGGGCGAATATTTTTTCCAGGGAGGAGAAATATGGAAAAGAACGGAAACGAGAGTGGAGGAATGGATCGCCGGGAATTTTTCCAGTATGCGGGAATCGCGGGAGCGGCTCTGGCCTTGGGCACAATCATGCCGGGGAGGACCCAGGCTGCAGAGGCGCAGAGGAAGGAAGATTTCGGCAAGGCTCATGTCATCGAGTTCAACAAGGACACCGGAACGCCCGGTTTCTGGGACAACTCCCGGAAGCCGGTCCTGACCATCAAATCGGGCGAGGTCGTGCATATTGACACCGGCATGCATCTTTTGGGCAAGATGAAACCGGGCGTTACCATCGAGGGCTGGAAGGAGTATTACGAGCAGGCCATTGCCAAGGATCCGGACGTCTACACCTATCCCGACGAAAAGACCGGCGCCAAGAAGATCCAGAAGGGCGCCGGCCATCACACGCTGGTGGGCCCCATCAACATCGAGGAGGCGGAACCCGGCGATACGCTGCAGGTGGAGATTCTGGCCATCGATCCCGGGGATTACGGCTTCAATCTGAACCCCATTACCTCATTCATGAATCTGGGTCTGTTGGCGGAAGACTATCCGGAGGGCAAGATCCGTTGGTATGAGGTCAACCGCGAGAAGATGACCATGCAGTTCCAGCCGGGCATCGAAGTGCCGGTGCGGCCTTTTCCCGGCACCATCGGCGTGGACATGGCGGCGCCGGGCAAGTGGAGCAA